>NZ_FOXR01000005.1:0-117028 GCF_900115765.1 Caldicoprobacter faecalis
TGCTTAAGCCGCTGGACTTATATGCCTCAATCCTAGCTTCCCACTGTTGCTTACGCTCTTTGTGCGTCATAGATAATCCCTCCTCATCATTTCTATGGAGGAATTATCTCACATCTGATTACAAATTTTTAGGTGTGCTCTATTTGACGCTTACGGCTTAACAGCCAACTACGTTGCGCGAAACAGCATGTTTGCCAAGCAAACCGCACAATTGTGTGGTCATAGAAGTACAAAAAAGTCTCGTTTAGAGACTTTTTTGTACTCATGCATCTTATTTTAATACTCCACCTTCTATAACCACATCATGTTCCAGGTTCTATAACTATATCATCAGGATTTATTGAATCGCCATAAAACGGACGTAATGTCTCTTCAAAATTTTTGTGCATGAAGTTTTCCTCGCCGAGTTTTTCAAGTTCTTCGTTCAGCCAGTTTAAAAGCTCTGTATTACCTTTTTTAACCGCCGGAGCAATTGTATCTTGACCTCCTAAGGAAGTGATTCCAACGGTATATCCTTCATGTTCCCTGACCCAGGCAAAGAGCATTGTGTTATCATGGGCTAAGGCATGGCCACGCCCATCTAGCAATGCCTGGAAAGCCTCGGTGTTTTGGTCGTACTTCAGAAGTTCAATATCGGGATAATTTTTTGTGAAGAAAATATCGGCTGTCGTTCCTTTGTTTACAATGAGCTTCTTCCCTTTTAGCTGAGAAACATCAGTGATAACGTTGTCTTTGGGCGATACAACCCCAAGAGAAACCTTCATATATGGATGTGCAAAATCAACAAGTTTTTTCCTATCATCCGTTACTGTAAAGTTTGCAAGGATGATGTCCACTTTATCAGATTGCAAGTATTCAACCCTGTTGGCGGCCTCTACAAAGACAAATTCAACCTTTGATTCATCGCCCAGCAAATCTTTTGCAATTCGCCTTGCTAGATAAACGTCATACCCTTGAACTTCTCCATTTGAATCCACATAACCAAAAGGAGGCTTATCGCTGAAAACGCCAATCCTTACTTTGCCATATTCCTTTATTCTGTCAATGGATGATTTAGTATTGGATGATTGTGAAGCGCAGGCTGTTAAAGCCCCTATTATGAGTACTAGAGCAATAGCCAATGGGACAAACTTGTTAAATTTTTTCATTATTATCTACTCCTTTCTTATACTCTTTGAAATTAAATATATTTAAAAAATTTTTTGCCCTTTCTGTTTTGGGTTGTGTGAAAAACTCCTGTGCCTCCGCCACTTCGGTTATTTCTCCTCCATCAATGAATATGATTCTGTCCGCTACTGCCTTTGCAAACTCCATTTCATGAGTAACAATAATCATCGTCATACCTTCTTTAGCAAGTTCCAGCATAACATCCAAAACCTCTCTTACCATTTCAGGATCCAGCGAAGCTGTCACCTCGTCAAATAACATGATCTCGGGATTCATACATAAAGCCCTGACTATTGCAACTCTTTGCCTTTGACCCCCTGACAGCTGCCTGGGATAAAAATTTTTTCGATCCAATAGACCGACTCGGTCAAGCAACTCTTCAGCTTGCCTGGCCACTTCTTTTTTATCTCTTTTTTGTGCCTTCAGCGGCCCAAGCAGTATATTTTCGTAAACAGTCATATGCGGAAACAGGTCATAGCTTTGAAATACCATTCCGATTTTTTGCCTTATCAAGTGCCATTTCGTGCTGTCTTCATTGATCACCTCCCCGTTTAACTTTATTTGTCCGGACTGTATTTCCTCCAGCCCATTAATACACCTGAGCAAAGTGCTTTTGCCGCTTCCCGACGGGCCCAGTATGACGACTACTTCTCCTTTTTTAACAGAAAAACTTATATCTTTAAGGACATGAAAGCCATCAAAATATTTATTTAGGCCAATAACCTCCAACAAAGCCATATTAATTCGTCACTCCTTCCAGCGTAATTCCAGTTTTTTTGAAAAAATCGATATGGGATAGCATATGATGAAATATAGAAAGAAAATAAAGCCATACACCCAGAAACTTGCTGAAGGACTTTGCAATACAAAGGACTCTATAACCTGCTGTCCCACCTTTAACACCTCAACTACTCCAATCAATACAACCAGCGAGGTCGTCTTTATCATCCGAGTCACCAGATTAATAGTAGCCGGAAGCAATCTTCTAACGGACTGAGGTATTATTATATAGCGATAGATTTGTACATTGGTCAATCCAATTGCCTTTCCGCTTTCTTTTTGATGTTTAGGCAGCGATGTTACTGCCCCCCGTACCAAATCCCCCATTTCAGCTGTCCCCCATATGGAAAATACAATGACTGAAACAACATCCCCCGCTAAATGAATCCCAGTAAGCTTTGGTACACCGAAATAAAATATGAAAAGCCAAACCATCACCGGAATAATTCTGACAGCTTCCAAGTATGCCCGGCACACGAGCCTTAATAACTTGTTTTTTGATGTCATAACTATTCCAAAGGGTATTCCGAATATGATGGATATGATGACTGAAATAAGGGCTATCTTTACGGTTACCAGCAGTCCACCCATTAATCTATACAGGTTGTTGCCCTCTATAAGCACCCTAATTCCCAAATCCTGCATATCTCAGCCTTCTTTCTACGTAAGTTAGCAATAATGACAACGGCAGTAGAATAATCAAATACGCCACAACCAGCATAAGCAACGCCTCATTGGTCTTATAGTAAATGCCTATGATATCCTTTGTGACAAACATTAAATCCTTTAGCGATATGGCACTAACAATGGAGGTCTCCTTGATAATAAATATTGCATTTGCCCCTATGCTGGGAATTGAAACAGCCAATGCCTGAGGGAAGATTATATATCTGGTCACCTGTGCTTTAGTTAGCCCAAGGCTCAATCCCGCCTCTATTTGAGCCTTACTGACAGCCTCTAACCCCCCTCTAAACGCTTCTGCCATATAACTGCCTCCGAGGAATGCTAAACCTATAACAGCACAGGTGAATGCTCCTAGCTTAATGCCTACTTTCGGCAAGCCGTAATACAAAAAGAATAGCTGTATAAGCAATGGTGTATTCCTTGAAAGCTCTATATACCAATTGACAATTTTTTTCAAAAATTTTACCTTATAGTAATTTACCAGGCTGCAGAAAATTCCAATAAGTAACGATAGTATAATACCTATAAAAGCTAGTTTTAAGGTAAACTTCCCTGCTTCAAGATATAAAGATGATATTTCCAATATAAAATCAATATCCAAGGAATAATTTTCCCCCCCCTTAATCCTATTTCCTATAATTCCTATATGTTTACTATGTTTTATCGTGTTTTTTATTATTATATGCTCAGTTTTTAAAAGTGTCAATATATCCCTCTAGAAAATTTTGAAATAGTTCCCACTACCAAGCCCCCAACCAATTTCCACCTCCTAGTTATCGCCCATGCCGGACACGCAATAAATAGGTAGTCGGTTTTGGAACTACCGACTACCTATTTGTAAATACACCAATCACTATATGATTTATTTACCTAAATTTTGTACAAACAGAACCTTGGCAAATGGTTAAATAAGGAAACTTAACTGGACATGCTTTGTCTTTGAAATGCTTCTATGAGCATCCTGGCTAGTTTAGTAAGTTGAGGAAATTCATATACCCAGACACCATCATTAAATTGTGTATAAGCACTAGACAGCTCACTCTTTGCAATGTTAGCAGCAGTTTTTGTGGAATAACCTTTGACTATAAATTTATCTAATTCACAAAATATTCACATTCACCTGATATAATAAACAATGTGGATAATATCGCTGTATTATTGTCTTCGGTATGAGCTGTGTATATAGTACAATAGTTATGGAAGGGTGGTGCATAACATGCTTAAATGGATTAGAAAATTTCTTGAAAAACTAGCCAAAGAAAACAATGAGGCATTCCATGGTCAAAGGCTGGACTGCTGTGATTTAAACCGGCAAAACAACGAACGAAAGAGCATAAGAAATAACAAAAATCATGTCAGATGATAAAGCAGACTGGTCAGCTCTACTGTAAACTCAAAACAAGCCCTGCCCACAGCGAACCTTCGCCGTCAGGCAAACCTATAATACATCGCTAAGTTATCGTCCATGCACTGCATATAAAAAACGGCCCTTTGGACCGCTTCTCATCTAATTCAGCACTCTTCGTGCACCAACATATCGCCTGGTATATGTCGAAGAACTCAAGTTGTCTATACATATGGCTTTCCTAGAACCTGAGGAAGCATGTATGAATTGCCCCCCGCCTATATAAATCCCCACATGATTGGGTCTGGAAAACAGCACCAGATCCCCAGGAGCCAAATCCTGCCTGGATACCGGCACGCCCACGCTGCGCTGCCCGTAAGCCGTTCTGGGAAGGTAGATTCCAAAATGCCGGTAGACATAATGGGTGAATCCCGAACAATCAAAGGCATTGGGCCCTTCGGCGCCGTACACATATGGCCTGCCCAGATACTGCATGGCAAATGCCACCACATCGCCGCCCCGCGCCGACCCCCGGCCTGACTCCGACGAGGGCACAGCAGGCTGAGGATAAACCGGCGTGACAACCCTTGGACGTACCTTGGTGCCCTTTGCCACTATCCTCTTGACAGGCTCTTTTATGACCTTTTCCTCAAGCACCTCACGCTTGACCTCTTCACCGTTTTCCTTGGTAATCAGTACATAAACCTCTTTTTGGCCCTTTTCTCCCTCTTTGATAACCTTTGTTTTACCCTTTTCCAGGGTATTATCCATCTGTATCTCGGTTTCAAAAGGAATCTCCTCGACATTCTTCTGCCTTTCCTTCGTTACCACCGTGACCAGTTGCCTTTCAAGCGTAAGCTTGATCTTATCCCCTGGACGCAGATTATCTATATCCATACCGGCATTTGCCTGCTCTAAAACCGAAAACGGTATGCCGTGTGCCCTGGCAATTGACCAAAGCGTATCCCCTTCTTTTACCTCATACTCCTTAATCTCTTCGGTCCCCTGCTTGAGGATAGAGATAGCCTTATCCTTATCCACAATCTGATTAAATGGTACTATCTCTTCATGGTAGGATATGTCTTCTTTAAAGAAAGCTTCCTGCAGCTGGCTATTCCCGCTCTGCTGTATGGCCTGCACATAAGAACTCTTAATCTCTTCAAGGACATCTTGCGCAACCTTCGAATCCCTGACATAGCATACTTTTTGACCATTGATAACCACTGCATAGGCATTGGACTTGACGACTATGGCCTGCTCTATGGCCTGGGCCAATTCGTTTTCTGAACTAATTCTCACATTGCCCGTTACAGCTTCTTTAAAACGCACGCTGGCATCTACGAATACTCCATCGCCATAGCCTTGAAGAAGCTTTTCTACCACATCGTCGTATATTGCCAATCCCTTGGCTGCAGATTTTACGGTCCCCACTTCTTTCCCGTCCACCATCATTATAAATGAAGGCGTTGGAGTATAGCCTGCTACCGCAACCTCATCCTGTCCTATCCATACAAAACCCGTCAAGCAGACCACAACCCAAATGCCCAGCAGCATCACCGATGTAACTTTAAAATTTTTCATAAAAAATCCCTCATCTTTCAATAATACTCGTCCATTAAAAGTTTATCACAAATATTACAAAAATATTACAGAAATTTATATTCTATAAAAAATAAAAAATTCCTGCTTCCAAATGAAAATTTTTAAAAAAATTAAGCCCTTCACCTATCTTCCCTGCACAAAGCAAAAGAAGAAGGTGAAGGGCTTTTAAATTCTGATTGCAATAGCCTGAATAAGCCTTTACTTAATCATCTTAAATACCCTGTTTACTCCCGGAGAGAGACGCAGGGTTACCACCAATTTATCGCCCTGTCTTTGCCCCTCAATGACGCGGCCGGTTACCAGGTCTTCAAGAGCGAAATAGCCATTCCTCAGTTCTATGCGTACCTCATCATACCATGGTTGGAACGAATGCAGTATGAAGCAGTCATTATCGTACATGAAAAGCCCAACCTTTGAAAAAGCATCCAGCAACACAGGGCTTTGCTTGCTGAAGGCCTGACGTATGGGCAGAAGTATTTTCCGTGGATAATTGTATAGATCCCCGTAGTCCTCGGGTATTGTGAGCACATAAAGCCTACCTTTGCCGTACAGCGTCTTGGTCAATACGGGAAAGTTGTTGTCCTCGCCCAATCCTGCAATCAGCTCCCAGGTATCGTTGGTCTGAAACTCCAGCTGAGGAATCAATACCGGTTTTGCAGCCTCTTCACAGCCGCCAAAGGTTATTCCCCCATCGTTGGAATAGGCATATCGGTTCACCATGGCCTTGCGGTCAGTCACCCTTATGTTGGCAAACACTCTCTGGAAGCCCATATGCGTAGCAGCCTTCAGAAAACCTGAGGTGATGATCACATCGGCTCCATTCATCAGGCTATCCTTGACCTTCAAAAGAATACCGGGATCCTTTGCCGCACTCTCGGTGAGGAACACCGTCAACGCACCCTCGGGATAATACGGATAAGGTTCAAGCGCTATCCCCAGCATTCCGATGTAGTTGTGCAGGTAGTCCTCCCCGTGGCTGTGATACGGCAGGTAGCAAGCAACACCTGTGGGATTACCCAATTCGCCCAAATACTTATCCACGTCCTCAAACAGCTGCCCATTTATGGGTATACACAGGGAATACTCGGGATTTAGGAGGGACCCCAGCGAAAACATCATCACTTCCCTGGCCTTTGCAAACAAGGTCAAATATGCCTGCTGGGCATAGGAAGTCAGATTATATGTGCACTCATACGGGTCATACCATCCCCCCAGGTTTCGTCCTGGAGCCACATTCTCCAGATAGCGCATGTTGAAGTAGCTCAGATACTTAGGCAGATGCTGCTGGGTATAAGTGGGGTTGCGCGTCTCAGTCCCCGTATAGACAGCATCGAATATTCGCGGCTCGTCCTCCAGGTTATACCCCGTATCCTGATAGTGCTCATACCAGTTGGGATACTTTATTATGACCCTCACATTGGGATTTACCTTTTTGGCAGGGCCGACTATTATCTTTTCTGAAACCTCCCGCATCAGATCTAGACGGAATTCGGCCCAAGTCCTGTCCTTTTTAGCCTCTATACAGGAGGGGCACCTGCAGTTGGTAAAATAGAAATCGTCCAGTATGAATTCATCAAATAGCGACGCCGTCATTTCGGCCACCTCTTTTAACAGCTTAAGGGTGGCAGGATTGGTATAGCACAGAGGGTCAAAGCCGCCTTCACCGTCAGGCGGTCCATCGGTGGTGATGCCCCCCGAAGTCTCGATGCCTCTACTTCTGAAGAAATCCCTGATCCTCTCGATTTGCTGGCGTTCAATCACCACGCCGTGCCTGTGGGTCTCCAGATATACCTTCCCCACCTTGACGTGCTTTTCGATCCACTCAAAGCGCTTTGCAAACTCATCCAAATCGGTAATGCGAATCAAATCGCCCACCGGACAATAAATGGCTGCTATAAAATTTTTGTATCTCTGCATAAATATACCTCCTAATTGCTATTGTGAGTGTTATGCTCAAGATCAGCAAAGCTATATTCTAAAATCGACCTGACCACCCTGCCTTAAGAACAGGGGTATTACATCCAATGGCGCATCACAATCCACAGTGCACCCACCCTCATATATCTCACCGGTATGGGCATTTTTCCAGGTGCTGCCTTTGGGCAGATACACCGGTCGCCTGCGCATGTTCTCATACATCACGGGTGCTACCAGTACGTCAGGTCCAAACATCTGCTGGTCCTCCACTTCCCATGCCTGTGGATCGCCGGGATAATCATAGAACAGCGGCCTTATAACCGGCGTTCCCTTCTCGTGTGCTTCCTTCATAAGCGCCTTTATATACGGCCTGAGCTGCTCCCGCAGGAACATATACTTCTTGAGTATTTCATAGGCCTCTTCTCCAAAGCTCCAGACCTCGTTATCAGCGCCAGAGAAGAACGCCCCGCCACCGCTGGTCCCAATAGGTTTCCTGTGCGGCAATCGCTCTCCGTGAAGCCTAAACACCGGGCAGAACACGCCATACTGGAACCAGCGAATCAAGCACTCGCGAAAATGCGGGTCATCAGGATTGCCCCTCAAAAATCCTCCAATGTCAGTGGTCCACCACGAAATCCCTACCAATCCCATATTGAGACCGGCTGTAAACTGCTCGCGCAATCCTCTAAAGCTGGAATCGACATCGCCTGACCAGACCAATACTCCATACTTCTGGCTTCCCGCCCACGCACAGCGCACCAAATTAATTATGTCTTTCTCACCTTGCTCCTTCAACCCATCATAAAACGCCTTGGCAAAATAGCGCGGGTAGATGTTGCTGGTCTGGATGGCAGGGCCTATGTAATATCTATAAAGCGGAAAATCATATAGTCCGTATTCAGGCTCAGCCTCGTCCAGCCAGAACAGCTTAATACCCTTGTCATAATAGTTTTGCTTTACTTTTTCCCATATGAATTTCCTGGCTCCGGGATTTGTAGCATCAAAAAACACGGTATTGCCCATAAACTCCATATGAGTCGTGATGCCCATATCGTTCTTTACCAGATAATCCTTTTTTGCCATCTCCTCATAGTTCTCGCTGTTTTTCGCAACGGTAGGCCATATCGAGACCATAACCTCAACGCCCATGCTTTTAAGTTCACGAACCATGCCTTCAGGGTCCGGCCAGTACTGAGGGTCAAACTTCCAATCGCCTTGGTTGGTCCAATGGAAGAAATCAATCACTATTACGGATAGGGGAAGCCCTCTGCGCTTATACTCTCTGGCCACATTCAGCAGCTCCTCCTGCGTCTGATAGCGCAGCTTGGACTGCCAGAAACCCATCGCGAAATCCGGCATCATGGGCGGCCTGCCAACCACTTCAGTGAACTGCTCTACTATCTCAGCAGGTGTGTCGCCGGCGGTTATCCAGTAGTCCATTTGTTTTGTAGACACCGCATGCCATTCCGTCAGGTTTTTGCCAAATGAAACCCAGCCGATGGCAGGATTGTTCCAGAAAAACCCATACCCAAGGCTGGACAGCACAAAAGGGATCGAGACCTGAGTATTCCTCTGTTCCAGCGTCAAGCGGCAGTACTTTTGATTTAAAAACCCATGCTGATACTGGCCCATCCCATACAGTTTTTCGTTAGGGTCGGATTCAAACCTCACGGTGAGAGAATAATCATCTCCGCCTGGACGGGGCTTCCATTCCCTGGCAGGTATGTTGAGAGGGCTGCAATATCTGCTGAAGTCATTTCGATTTCTTATGTATTCCTGCAGGAGGACCTTGCCGTGCTGATTGTAAAACGTTATCATGCCGTCATCTCGAACAACCGCCCGTATCTTGCCGTTTTGGATGGTAGCTTGCTTGTCATCAATTTCGATTGCGCATTCGCCGGCATCAGCTGGCCTGGTGTCAAGTGCCCAATCCTCTTCAATGAAAGTATCCCCTTTTATACTTCTGACGCGCAAGCTATTCTTGCCCCACGGCTCAATGCACAGCTTTTCGCCATACATATAGCGGATCAAGCAATTCCCCTCTTTAATAAATGGCAAGCCCATATCTTTGACCTCCTTTTTCCATAATATTAATTTATATTCAATTAATATATGCTTATTGTAAACCACCTCACAACCTCGCACTTACCTGAAATTACAATAAATCGAGGGCTTTGTAAAACCCAAAGCCCTCAGCACAATAACAATCATTCGCCTGTAAAGGTTATTTTATTCTTCTATCAATTTCTTTACTTCATTTTCCAGAGAAGCCCTTTTCTCTGCCTGCTCTTTCTGGAACTCGACACACTGCTGATATCCGTACTCGTTGGCCTTCTGTATCATCTCTTCTACGATAGCATCGAACTCGGCATCGCTTTTTGCATAGATAGCTTTCCATGAGTAAGTCTTGATGGTCTCGGCCACCTGATTCCATACAACCAGCAGCTCATCGCTCTTGGGCGGTTCAGAGTAGGTTGTACCCAGTGCAACTGAAACATGCCCCTTCTTTTCCAGGTACTCGTTGAGGTCCAAAGCCCCTACCCTGTCTCTCCAATCCTGTTCAATTTCGCTTACCGGGCGGGAAAGCCTGGTCTCCCAGCGCAGATAGTTATAGGTGTCGCCGTTGGAAGCCTCGGGATTGACAGCGTCCTTCGACCATGTGGTATTGTTTATCTGGTTGGCTCCATCAGCAAAGGTTCCGCTGTAGCCGCCAGTCATCTGCGTGTTGCCGTCAGCCATGCAGGCCTCGCCGAGTTCGGTCAGATACGGCCTACCCTGGTCATCATAATCCCAGGTTACACCCTTGGGCCCGTAGAAGCTGGTCATGGTTCCCTCAGGGGTTGCCAGCCAGTTGATTATGGCCATGCACAGCTCAGGATAGTTGGTCTTGGCTCCAATGGTCCAGACGCGATTGCCGCCATAGACATTGAGCCCGTAAGCCAGGTTTTTCTGATCTTTTGCGGCCAAAGGCAGCATCGCTTTGCCCTGCTCCAAATGCTTGGGCGTATTATACGCACCCATTGACATCCAGTCAAATATATTGAAGAATGCAGCACCGGTCTGATACTTCTCTATCATAGCATCATAGGGCTGTGTCATGGAGTCAGGGTCAAGCAGGCCTTTCTGATATAGCTGGTTATAGAACTTCAATGCTCTCAGATACATACCATCTTTCTTAAGAGCATCTTCATATTCTTGTGTGTTTACATTGTAAAGCCCAAATCCAAATTCATCATAACCATAAAGTGCACCGGTGGCTTTCACCATCATGACCATATTTCCATCCCAATCCGGGAACATGGATACGCCATATGTCTTGGCACCTGTATCAGAAGTTGGCTCCAGGCGCACCATTTCCTCCAAAAGTCCCACAAAGTCTTCCAAGGTATTTACCTCAGGGTAACCGAGCTTCTTGTAGAGGTCCCATCTGATAAACGGCCCATAGAAAAACGCCTCGTGCTCTTCTGGGCTGGTCCCTACGTTGTGCCCAAACCCGTAAAGCTTTCCATCTGGAGAAATCTTCTTATTCTTCTCCAGAGCCGGCTGCATGTGTTCCCAGATATAGGGACCGTATTCCTGAACCAGGTTGTCCTCTTCCCAGTCAAGCAACAGCCCTGCCTTGATTGCCTGGATATACTCGTCGCTGTCGTTTCCAAACACAACTATATCTCCAAGGTTCCCTGCGGCCATACGGGTTGCAAAAGTGCCGTCACCTTCGTTTATGATGTTCAGTTTAACATTGAATTTTTCCTTCATGACCTGAGCAAACCAACCAATCTGTTCACCCGAGTAGTTTGCCAGCTGAGTGTAAACATCCAAGGTGACCGTCTCTTCAGGTATTATATCAGCCAGATCACCAGCTGTCCCCTCACCGGCACCTTCATCTGTCCCGGAAGGCTGCTCCTCTCCTTTTTCTTTTTGTGCGGTGTTGCTGCAAGCAGCCATTGCAAACACCATGCCTAAAACCAGCAAAATAGCCATCAGCTTGGTCAGTTTTTTCATTGAAAATATACCTCCTTTAAATTTCTGTATTTTGTTGTATATTTTGCATTTTCACCTTGTGTAATGGAATGGAGCGCCTAAAGAATCTTCAGAAAGCCCAATCCCACCTCCAAGGTGAAAAATTGTAAGCATTGTTCATCAACCTTTGACCGCTCCAAGCATGATACCCTTTACAAAGTACCTCTGCATAAATGGATAAACCAGAAGTATAGGAATGATTGTAACCATGGCAACCGTCAGCTTTACCGTTCTAATGTTGAGCAGCGAATTTAAAACCTGCGGGTTTATAGAACCACCTGAATTCATAAGGGCTGACAGGTTGGACGTACTGGTCAAGTATATATACAGCCTGTACTGAAGGGTATAAAGCTGCGGTTTACCCGACATCAGTATCATGGAATCCACAAAGCTATTCCAATGTCCTACGGCGCCAAATATGGCAATGGTGGCTAAAATGGGTTTGCTGAGCGGCCAGATAAGCCGGGTAAATATCGTGAAATACCCTGCTCCATCGATAAAAGCGCTCTCTTCCAGCTCTGCTGGAATCGACTCTATATAAGTCTTTACCAGTATTATATTAAAGGGCGAAACAATTCCCGGAATTATATACCCCCAAAAGTTATTTGTAAGCCCCAGCATTGACATATTCAAATACCAGGGTATAAGGCCGGCATTGAAATACATGGTGACAATCAAAAATCGGTAGATAAACCTGCGTCCCCACATCTCCTTCTTTGTAACCAGATATCCAACAAATGCCGAAGCCACCACCATAAAAGCCGTGCCTATAACCGTCCTTGCTACAGTTACCAGGGCAGATGTCCCCAGGTTGTTCACGTTAGCCAATGCCAGATAGTTGTTGAAATGGATTCCCACGGGATACCACTTTATCTGACCGGTTCGTACCAGTTCGTTATCGCTTATGGTATTAATAAACAGGTAGTAAAAAGGGAATACACAAGCAAAGGTAAACAATATATAGAATGTATAGTTGAGTATATTAAATACCACATCGCCCGCCGATATTTTGTGCCTGCGCTTCGTATAGCTCCCAAGTGCCGTTTGCTTCTTGACTACAGCATCCATGCTTTGACCTCCTTTATATTATGCTCTCACCGCGGATTAGTTTGGAAACCTTGTTGGCGCCAAACAGCAACGTAATGCTTATAAGCGATTTAAGCATCCCAACAACGGTGGCAAGCGGAATGTTGCCAGAACCGCCACTGCCAAGGCCCAAGGTATATACATACAAATCCAGAACTTCTATGGTTTCCTTGTTGGCTGCATTCTTAAACACGAAGTACTGATCCATACCGTTGGACAGTATATTGGCTATCGACAAAAGTAGCAATACGAAGAAAGTGGGCATCAATCCAGGCACTGTTATATACCACATTCTCTTGAAACGACCAGCACCGTCAATAGTAGCGGCCTCATACAACTGCTGATCTATACTCGAGATTCCAGCTATATATATGATTGCGCTCCAGCCAAGGCCTTTCCATGTCCCCCAGGCCCACATCTTCAGCCATATATGCTCGCCACTCATCAGATAGTTGGTTCCGTTTTCAATAATCCCCAAATCGATCAATATAGCATTTACAAACCCTTCGGTAGAAAACATTGCAAACGCAACGCTGTAAACCAAAACCCAGCTTATAAAATTGGGAATCGTAGTGCATGTCTGCACTATTTTACGGAATTTGCTTGCCCTTATCTCGGCAAGAAAGATGGCAAAAGCCATGGGCAGCCATGAAGTTGCAATGCCCAATCCACTCATGACCAGCGTATTCCTGAGTACCCTTGCTATATCAGCCCGGGTGGCCGGATTCTCAAACAAGTAAGTAAACCATTTAAAGCCAACAAAACTCTCACGTGTCAGGCTAGCCCCAGGCCTGTAATCATAAAATGCATAACGCCATCCCCAAAGCGGCAGATATGAGAACACAAAGCACAGTATCACAAAAGGCAATATCATCAAAAACAGCTTATATTTGTTTTCCATTTCATATCCGTCTTCGGCAGTAGGTTTTGGAATTCTCATTATGTTAATAAGGCCAAGGACAAACGTAACTATAAACAGGCTCAGAAAAATCCAAAACCCTCCTGCAAACATCGGTTCAACTCGATCCGGATTGCTTGTCTGAGAGATCTGGGAATAAGCTGGTAGCAACAGCAAAAGCGCAAGAGTGCCAAGCAGTGAAGCTATGGCAATAAGCTTGGCTCCCAGCCGCTGCAAGCGCTTTTTACCCAGCGTAATACAACACCCTACAGCCACAACGGCAATGCTAATGCACACAAACAAGGATGAGATGTAAAGCATTTGAAGAGCGCTTTCTGCCACCCATCCCCTATTCAATGCCCTCGTAAATCCTGACACAATGGATGAGTAGGAAAGTGCCATGGTAATCAAGGCGGAACTTTTATTGATCAAACCACTCATCCGAGCAGGGTTTATCGACGGAATAACAGCAGAAATTAAGAGCACAATGACCACTGCTCTTAAGAGAATCATAAATATATCGCTGTGCAGTGACTGATTCTTCGCCATTTTAATCCTCCTTTGTCAATAAAAGCTTGTTACACCAATCCTACAGACTGATTGGTGAGTAGCTCCCCCTTGACTATAATCGGTTCCAATTTGGGATTTTGCGGATGCTCTATGTTGTAAATAAGCAATTTTGCTGCTTCCCTTCCTATTTTATCGGTATCCTGGCGAACGGTAGTCAATCTCGGAGAAATAAGGCGGGAATATATGACGCCATCATATCCGGCTATAGAGATATCGTCAGGGATTTTCAAGCCCGCCTCTTGAATGGCTTCTATAGCACCAAAGGCCGATACGTCGTCAGGAAGCAAAATACATGTAGGTCTGTCCTCCAGCTGTAACAGTTTTTCGGTAGCTTTTTTAGTGGTGTAGGGATTTGTATATAAGCTCTCCAGCATGTATTCCTGTCTCACTTCCAACCCCAGTTCCCTTAAAGTGCTTACATATCCTTCTATGCGCTGCTGCGTGACATAAGAATCTGTGCCATGAATAAAAGCAATCTTTCTGTGTCCCATAGAGTACACGTAGCGAACTAGTTCGGCCATATCATTCCTGTTGTCGGACAACACGCACCCGCATCCAGGAAATATATAATCTATGCTAACAACGGGCACATCGCTCTTGGCAAGCTCCTGCACTTCGGGGTCATTGGGCTCCACACAGGCAATACAGACACCCTCAATGCCTCTAAACTTACAGTTCTGCAACAGGGTTATAATCTGCTTACCCCATCGCTTGTGGATAAACGTAATGTTATAACCATTTTCCTCCGCTTCACTTTTAAAACTGTTGAGCACATGAGAAAAGTACAAATGAGTAAGCCCATTATTCTGGTCGTCCACAAACAAGATACCCAGAGTAAAAGTACGATTGGTTTTGAGGGCACGGGCATGGGCATTGGGAACATATCCCAGTTCCTTTGCAGTTTTTAACACTAAACGGCGAGTTTCTTCACTAACGTCTTTGTATCCATTCAACGCTTTGCTCACAGTGGATACAGACACGCCGCATTTTATAGATATATCGCGAATACTCACCATACTTAACCCATCCCCATCCCAGCATTATAAAACCATACAACAATTTTTACTGATACACTGCATTCTGCCAGTTTGCTACATATCTGTAGTTTTATCCCATAAAATAAACATAAAAATAAATTGTTCGAAAACGTTTTATCATTTTTATTAACTATTTAAAGAATAACATATAATTATTGTATTTGTCAATATATTTTTGAGAACGTTCCTCGAATAGGTGTATCTCAGATACTATGCATTGTCTTACTTTGGTTTTTGTCAAAGTTAAATTGTAAACTCTTGTTATTTTTATACGGGCATGTTAAAATTTAAGCAAATCGTAAGGAGTATTAAATGCAGGCAGTAATTATTAAATTAAAATTTACACGAAGTAAAGGCTGACGTGTTTGTTGGAATCCACCGGGTAAAGTATGTAAATGTGTTAGCTTACTATTAAACAAATTCCAAAGAAGGGATTAGTTATGGCACTCAGACTGCCTCGATTGATAAGCGACGGCATGGTATTGCAGAGGGACAAAAAGATAAAGATTTGGGGCTGGGCTTTGCCGGATGAAACTGTAACGGTGAACTTTATGGGCAAATCGTATAGTACCGCGGCTGACGCCGAAGGAAAATGGGAGGTACTGCTGCCCAAATTACCAGCAGGTGGGCCCTATTCAATGGAAATAACAGCCTCCCAGCAACGTATTATCATAAAAAACGTATTGATTGGGGATGTTTGGATCTGTTCAGGGCAGTCAAACATGGTTATACCCATGGAGAGGGTAAAAGATGTTTATGAGGATGAGATAGCCAATTGCGATAATCCTTTTATAAGGCAGTTTACAGTTCCAGACAGATACGATTTTAAGGGCCCCAGAGAAGATCTGGATGATGGCAGCTGGGAGCCGTTAAATGCAGATACCGTCCTGAGATTTTCGGCAGTGGGGTATTTCTTTGCAAAAGCGTTGTTTGCAAAGTACGGCGTTCCTATAGGTTTGATAAAAGCCTGCGTTGGCGGAACGCCAATAGAAGCGTGGATGAGCGAGGAAGCTGTAAGACAGTTTCCCGGGAATATGGAAGTGGTTGAACAGCTAAGGGTTGACGGTTATATAGACAGCATAAAGAAAATGGAGGAAGCCAAAGTAAGTGCCTGGTTTGAAAACGTAAACAAAAACGATAGAGGTATCCAAAAAGGCCAACTGCCGTGGTTCGACCCGGGATATGATGCCTCGAACTGGCAAACGGTGAAACTACCGGCTTCATGGAAAGAAATGGGACTGGATTCTGTAAAGGGAGCGGTATGGTTCAGAAAGGAAATCGATGTGCCTGCTTTTATGGCTGGCAAACCGGCAAAGCTTTATATGGGTACGATAGTGGACAGCGATTGGACGTACATTAACGGCGTTTTAGTAGGTTCTACCTCATATCGTTATCCTCCGCGGAAATACGAGGTTCCCGCAGGCCTTCTCAAAGCAGGTAAAAATGTAATTGCCTTAAGGGTTATAAGCAACGACGGTAACGGCGAATTTGTTAAGGGCAAGATATACAGGCTTTTCAGCGATGGTCAGGAAATTAACCTGGAAGGAGAATGGCAGTGCAGGGTGGGAGCGGCAGTGAACGAACCGTTGCCGCCTGTAACCTTCTTTCAGTATAAGCCAACAGGTTTGTTTAATGGCATGATCGCGCCGCTTTTAAACTACGGCATCAAAGGTGTTATATGGTACCAGGGCGAATCCAACACCGATAATCCAAAAGGATACAGCAAGAAGTTTTCTGCCATGATAGCGGACTGGAGGAAGAAATGGGGGCAGGGCGATTTTCCCTTCCTCTATGTGCAGCTGGCAAACTTCATGGAGGCAAAAGATCAGCCTTCCGAAAGCCAATGGGCCCAGCTGAGAGAAGAACAGCGAAGGGCGCTGTGCCTTCCCAATACGGGTATGGCCGTGGCCATTGACCTTGGAGAATGGAATGACCTGCATCCGTTAAACAAAAAAGATGTGGGAGAAAGGCTTGCCCTACTTGCCCGAAAGCTGGCATACGGCGAAAAAGACCTGGTGGCCTCAGGCCCACTTTATAAATCCATGAGGGTAGAAGGTAACAAAGCTATAATCGAGTTTTCCAATATAGGCAGCGGATTGATGGTAAAAGGCGGTGGTCAGCTAAAGCACTTTGCAATAGCCGGCCGAGATAAAAAGTTCGTATGGGCAAAGGCCATCATAGAAGATGATCGCGTAGTAGTTTGGCACGATGATATTCCAAATCCCGTTGCAGTACGGTATGCATGGGCCGATAACCCGGAGGGAGCTAACCTTTACAACAGGGAAGGCTTGCCCGCTTCGCCCTTTACAACTGAAGAATAAAATGCTGTTTAACGAGGTGATAACGATGAACATCAAATTCGATCTGTTCCCTCACGGAAAAACAAAAGCCTTGACCATGAGCTACGATGATGGACAGATATTTGACAGAAGGTTGGTTGAAATTTTTAACAGGTACGGAATAAAGGGGACTTTCCATTTAAACTCTGGGAATCTGGGGAAGGAGCCTTTTGTTTCGCCAGATGAGGTAGCGCAGCTATACCATGGCCACGAGGTATCAGTTCACACAAGAACCCATCCATTTTTAGATTGTATACCCGTTGAAGCAGTAGTGGAAGAAATAATGGAGGACAGAAAGGCCCTGGAGTCCTTAGTTGGATACCCCGTAAAAGGAATGTCCTATCCCTTTGGGGTCTACAACCAAAAGATTGTAGACATGCTGCCCGGCCTGGGCATTGAATACGCAAGGACCGTTACATCCCATAAAGATTTTCGTATACCCGATAACTTTTTAACCTGGTCGCCAACTTGCCACCATAACGATAATTTAATGGAGATGGGACGAAGGTTTCTGGAGTATAAATATGAAGGAAAGCTAAAGCTTATGTATGTATGGGGACACAGCTTCGAATTTGAAAGGCAGAATAACTGGCAGCTTATAGAAGATTTTTGTAAGCTTATGTCAGGCAGGGAGGATATCTGGTACGCTACCAATATCGAGATAGTAAGATACATAAAAGCGCTAAGAGCCCTTGAATTCTCGGCAAAAGGGGATGTAATATATAACCCCTCGGCCATATCCGTTTGGTTGAAAGTAGACAATCAGCCCGTTGAGATAAAAAGCGGTCAAACCGTAAGGCTGTAAAGCGGCCGTACAGTTCGAAAATATCATAAAAGCCGTTGGTGAAGGGCTTTATATGCCCTTCATTTTATTATGGGCAGTTATCCAGGATAAGAGCCAGTATAGATAGACTGTGGTGATACCATTATTGTACAATTAATATCGAGTATGAAATGTCGCGATTATCTGTTATTGACTTTAGCAGGCTTTTTAGCTTCTCGATCGATTTTCTGTCGTTGTTCAGTATTTCGCCTACAACGTCCCTCGACCTGTCGTCTAGGTCGCCCCTTAGGACTTTCTCGGCCATGTTGACCCCTTGAGTTTCCCCTTCAATGGCCTTTTCTATGATCTTGGCCGTATCCGGGTGAGACCCCAAATCCATATTGATTTTTATTTCCCCCACCTTTCTCTTCAGCCCCAGATTCTCCTCCGGCTTTCCCCCGATATCCTGAATATAACTTGCCAATCTACTTATGTTTTCCCTGTGCTGTTTCTGTACTTCTTTGAAAACCTGCCTGACATTCTCTTCATCCAACCTGGATAAAAAGTTGTTAAAGCTCTCAACTGCCATATATTCTCCCTGTAATAGCTGGTTTAGGGATTTTATGGCCTCACCGTTGTGCATCCTTTATCCTCCTTGTCATAACCTTATTCTAACCATTATTTTTTACTTAAAGAAAAAATTTAATGCGAAAATTTAGCTTCGAACACACGGCTTAACCCCGCCCTTCTTTTCTTTCCAACATAAGCAAAGCCTATAAAAGGGGTAACCGAATTGGCCTGCATAATTCAATACATAACCCTTAAACCAGCTATCAAACGCCTGAAGTAAATATGAGTGATGCCGTTTTAGAGGCGATAAAAAATTTACCGGTTAAAGAAAATACCGATGGTCCTTGGGCACTTGCCGGCGTATTGCAATATGGAATTTTCATATAATTTTCGATAAGAGCAACGTAAAATACAATGTATACCAGTATAGTAATTAATAGTACAGGTTATGGCTAATTCAGAAAAAGCGGTAGGGATCTACTAAAAACCCGTTAGCAATTTAATACCTGGGAGGGTGGCATCCATAAAAAGCATTAAAGCGCCATTGCTATCGATATTCAAAAAGGCGCCTTTCCCGGCCATAATAACGATAATCTCCTTCGTTCTATTTACGGGGTATATGCCCTTGTAATCATGGAAACAGTGGAACCGTACTATCTCGAAGGCTTAATATTCGCCGTACCCTTTATAGCCTTTGGACTGGTCACCTTTTTTACCGTAAACGAAAAGTTAAAAATGGGCATTTCATCTGCCATAACAGCCGTATTGATCGTCGTTTTGGGCTTTACATCGTTATTGGCGTTTATATATATAGCTGTTGATGTGGCGACCACTACAATTAACGATACAGATAAGTACCAAAGAGTATTAAAGGTGACAGGCTATCCAGATAATCCCTTAATTCAACACTTCACCGAAAAAATCCCCGGTGATGCGAAAAATATCGTATTTCAATACTATCCCGGATTTTTACAAGGCGGTACATTGTGGGGTTTAAGATTCCAAGCCGATCCAAATTCCATAGAGAATTATATTTACAGATTATCGAAAATGGCAAAGTGTATAGGTAAACCGAAAGACAGCCAAGCTCAATCAAACGGCATATTCTCAGGTACATTCACAAGCCTGGGCTATTTTGATTTGCCGGAAGATTTCATAATCTTTGTCATTTACAGCAAGTCTTACAAACCCGATGATTGGAACCACGGCCAATTAAGTCTGGCCGCTGTTAGCCAGCAGAGAAACGAGGTCATATTTCTTGCAGAAGACTGGTAACGAGAACTTTAGCACATATTCGTGAACCTTTTGAACGTATCCAAGGTAAAAGACCTATATACCACCCATTGGCCGGAAGCTGTCCCGCAGTTCCGCAAAGATGATAAAATAAGCAGTTATACTTATATCCACCAAAACGCTCATGAACTATATACAGGAATTTTCCGAGAAGTTAATGATGAGCACTTCCCATAATCCCTCAACTATTTTACTATAGTTTAAAACAAAGCGCTAACCTGCGAAAAAGTTTTTTCAAAATCACTCATTATTATCCATGCAAACAATTTTTGCAGCATACACGAAACAATATAAGCTGATTCAAACTGTTTATACAAAAATCCCATCAAAGCTGGGTTCTACCTCAATACGGATATACTCTATTTCGTCTTCAGTTAAGCCCTCAGCAGCAAATTCGCTACCATAATGCTCCGATGAAAAAACAAATTTGTCTCCATCCATCAGAAAGATGCTAAACCACTTTATCTTGTCTTCCTCATCAAAAGGGTTGTACATCAATTCAAATATGAATTCCTCGGTAATTTCTCCAACAAAAACCTTCATGTTAGTTATATCGGTCTCAAGCGTCTCGCCAAAAACCTTTGCGCTATTTATTGCCACTTCTTCGTCATTCCAGCAGTCAATTCTAAAATGAGTACATTTTTTTATAAAATAAGATATCAATGGTTCCCAAAAATCATAATTAGCGGGAATAATAGTCCCGCGCTTTGTTACGCGCCCTTGCACTACCTCAAAATGTGTAGAATATTTTTTAATCCCTTATCCCTCCATTACGCTATAAGATAGCAGATATTAAAACGCACTATTTTTACAGTTTTACGAAATTTTTACTGGTATCATTTTAACATAGAGGAAGTTTAAGTCAAATTTATTATGTAAATTCCTTCTAGCTAGTTCTTATTAAAAAGTCAAAATTTTTTATTTTATTAAAATTTATTAAACCAAAAAAATTCCCTATTGGATGTCCAATTATAAAAAACAATAAAACCAGGGTTGACGTCCAACGGAAATAATAATATATTCGACTTCCCGTTGGAAAAATCCTGACAGGAGGTTAAAAAATGTTAAGATTCGATATTTGGATTGCCACGGGTATTACGGCTCATAATCTATGGACACTGGCTCAATTATGATATATAAGAGGCAAAAGGGATGTATAAATCGTAATATTGGCAACAATATAACCTGTGTAACCACACTATTGTTCCGCTTCACTACAATGAATCAAGTGTAACATCTTGAAGTACGACTTTTTCATATGGAAACTAACTAGAAGGAGTGGGGATGGCTCAACCCCTTTTTAACCAATTATATGGACTTAACTTTGAAGGACGTATATAATAGTCTCCTTAACGCCAATGGAAATGATAAAGCCCTTTGTCCTGGCAGTCAAGTGTAAAGGCTAAAGCCCGTGCTATGCACGCCCTTGACAACCAACCCGCAGGACCTTTGGTATTCGTTAAGGGGTTAAGGGTAATGTACAAGGATAAGATCACCATGTAATATTTTACCTCCGTTGGAATTTAATTAAAAAATTTGACAAAGTAAGTTTTTGGGTGTTGAAATATATTTGGTTACTAACATAGGAGGAAAATCAGTTTACACAAAAATATTTAACAGAGCCTTTTTATTTTAACGCTTTGGCTATTACGTATTTCAAAAATCTTTAAAATTTAATTACTCTCGGCTCCTCGGTAAAAGAATAAAAAGTAGCCGTAGCATCCTCAAAGTACAAGACTTCTGTGTTATCATCATATGGCGAATACATCGATTGAAGCTCAGGGTAATTGTCAAGCAGATGCTTTTTGGCCTCAACCCTATCATCCCTGATGAGCTTACCTGTTACTCTTAGCCACTTTCCATCAGCATAAGCGCATATCTCTGCTTTGGGATTTGCCTGAAGTTGTTTAGATACCGCTTTGGCTTTACCAGTCTGGATATAAAGCTTACCTTCAAAAATGTCCACTGTACCGAAAGGCCTTACCCTAGGTTGGTCTCCTTCTACTGTGGCCAGATAATAAGTCCCACATTTCTTTAAAAACTGATAGACTTCTTGAAGTCCGTCCATACTCCTTTTCCTCCCTCTCCATTTAATGAAAGCTTCCATTTATCATTTTGTTAAATAGTTGATCAAATCAAATTAAATCAACATCAATATCTTGCATTTAAGTTGTTTATTCTTTCACAAATATTTGCGATTAGAACAGCTTTTATTAAAATTCATCATATTGCTTTTACCATTTGATTATGCCTTTAACTTCTTTCATACATCTAAAAACAGACCCTTTCTTTCACATTCCCCTAACATCAATGCCTTATCATGTCAAATTCATAGTGTACTATGATGTTTGTAAATTGTCAATATGCGTACTATAGAACAAGTTATAGTATTTTACTGTTTTAACAAATTTTGTTAATTTAATAACGATTATAGCAGATCATTATCTCCTTTGCACCTTTACCACTTTATAAGGGCCCTATAATAGCTTAGCCATCAGATGTTAATTTAAAAAAACCTTTCCCTTTCCCTCTCCTCAAACCTGCACGAATTCTACATGGGATTTTTCGACTCAAGAAAAAAGAGATAAGGAGCTTAAACTCAAATCTCTTTTTTCGCATGCGGAAAAAGGTTTTTTGATAATATACACCATCGCTTTCATTTAAAGTTTGTATGCTTTTACGTAGGCACCTGCAAAGGCTCCATCAATAAAATCTAAGTCTATTTTGCTATAGACATCGCCTAAATTATTCTGTTCTGCAATGCCTTCTATAATTTCTTTGGTATATATATTTACTGGTGTAATTTCAATATCTTTGAACCCAACTTTTTTGAGTATTTCTTCATACTCTTTAACTGGTAACGCTCCTGCAATACAGCCAACCCACATTTCTACGCTTTGTTTTATATGCTCTGGTAAATCTTTAAGAACGACAATATCAGCGATTGCCAGCCTTCCACCCTTCTTTAACACTCTGTATGCTTCTCTTAGTGCATCTTCCTTATTCTCACAGAGATTTATAACGCAATTAGATATAATAACGTCTACCGTTTCATCATCCAGAGGAATATCTTCGATATATCCTTTTATGAATTCTACGTTTTTAATTCCCATTTTTTCTTTATTCTTATTTGCTAATTGCAGCATTTCATCGGTCATGTCAAGACCGTATACTTTTCCGCTATCACCGACATATTTAGACGAAATAAATACGTCTATTCCACCACCACTTCCCAAGTCCAACACAACTTCACCCTCACGTAGATTCGCAAGCGCAACAGGGTTTGCACATCCCAATGATGCATTAACGACTTCCTCTGGCAATCCATCTATGAAATCATTTGTATAGAAATATGAACTACAACATGCTACATCACCACAACAGGAAGTATCACATCCACATGAACTTTTTGAGTCAGCACTCATTTTCTTTGCTATTTCTCCATAATATGCCCTAACTTCTTCTCTAATATTATTTTTCATTTTTGGCAATCCTCCCTACAACGTTTATTTTTATTTACAGCTTCAATTAGCAACTTCAAACTATCAAGAACTTGCTCCCTTTTTTCTTCTGGGACAGAA
This sequence comes from Caldicoprobacter faecalis, assembly GCF_900115765.1. NCBI lineage: Bacteria > Bacillati > Bacillota > Clostridia > Caldicoprobacterales > Caldicoprobacteraceae > Caldicoprobacter > Caldicoprobacter faecalis. Next base: position 23,653 of record NZ_FOXR01000005.1, read on the forward strand.
TTAAAAATCGCTTTATAATATCGATCCATACTTTCTTCAATGTTCTTAAATATTTTTATTCCTTTATCAGTCAGTTTTATTTTTGCGTATCTTCTATCTTCTGGATCTAATTCTCTAATTACTAACCCATCCTCAACAAGATTATTTATTGTCCTGCTCATCGTACTTTTATCCAATGCAAGTAATTCAGCAAGCTCATTTAATGAAACTTCCCCTGACCTCCCGATCTCTACAATCGCATGACATTGGGAAATAGTGACCCCGCAGCAACTTGCGTTACTCTTTTCCAATATACCTAAGTTTCTTACCAATACTCGAATTAATTCACGTAAATATTTACTTGCCTGGTTTTCCATGTAATCACCTCAAATTAATTGTATTATGAAACTGTTGCATTTGTCAAGTAAAAGTCTAAGAAATTATTTTACATTTTTCTAGTTAAAGAAGAAAAAGGTGCATGAAGTTTTTCTCTCCACTGCACCCTTTTTGTTTATATTTATCAAAGCTGGTTATTTTTTATCCTCTTTATTAAATCCTTTACTTTCTCTTTAATAATATCCCTTGTTTTTCTATAGTCTTCTATCGAACCACCTGACGGATCAGCAATCCCCCAATCCTCCCTATGCTTGCACGGTACATAAGGGCAGTCTACATTACAACCCATAGTTATTAATATATCCACTTCTGCTGGAATATCGCTTAATAGCTTTGGATAATGGGTGCTCATATCTACTCCTGCTTCTTCCATTACCTGCACCGCCAATGGGTTCACTTCAGGATACCTCTCTGTCCCCGCAGAATATGCTTCCAGTACATCACTTCCCAGTTTCTTGGCCCAGCCTTCTGCCATCTGAGAACGGCAGGAATTATGGACACATACAAATGCCACCTTCTTTTTCATGTGCTGTACACTCGCCCCTTTCATTAATTCATTTAAACCAATGTTTCATACTATTAGCTATCTTAACGAGGGTTAGTTCCCCCCTCTCAAACCCGCATGAATTTTACATGGGACTTTCTGGAACGTATTTATACGTCTATTATAACATTTTAAAATATTTGGTAAACAATAAAACACAGATCATAATCTATTCTTGCTCTAACCTTATAATTCTTTATTAACAATATGTAGGCACTTATAAACTTCTCTCTGCACTTCTATCTAAGGGATACAGGAGAAACTCAACATGTATTCACATAAGTGTGAAGAGTAATATAATCCCTCTAAAACACTTCCGGAGAATATAGATCATATTATATATAGTGAAATATACGAAAGGAGGGAAAACAACATGTACAACAACCGCAACTACTATTGGAGCCCCTACTATCCCAACAAGCCAATATACACCCCATACGATTATCCTTACTGGGCTCACATGCCAATGTACAATCCAGACTACTGGAGAAAGGCCATTCCATTGAAGGATTATGGACCTGAGCCTTTTGTAGTCAATATAAAACAGGCCACACTACAAAATGATAATTTCCGTACTGCCTTATGGACGGGGAAATATCTGCAGCTCACGTTGATGACCATCAATGTGGGAGAAGATATAGGTCTGGAAATGCATCCCGACGTCGATCAATTCATACGCATCGAACAGGGGCAAGGGCTTGTTATGATGGGAGACGACAAAGACAACCTGAGCTACAGGCAAAGGGTATACGAAGATTATGCAATCTTCATACCTGCAGGCAAATGGCATAATGTAATAAATACGGGCCGCGTACCACTAAAGTTATACTCTATATATGCACCCCCTGAACATCCTCGTGGTACAGTTCATAAAACAAAAAAGGATGCTCAACAGCATCATAAGTAACCAAATATCAGGTCAGATTTTTATGCTAAATTACTGCAGGGAAATTTCCCTGTGGTAATTTTTATGTTTGAATATCTATTATTTGATACTAATCGTGCCAAGCTTATCTCTTCTCTTTCTATTTGTCTATAAATTGCCATCACGGTATATTCCCAACATTATCTTAGGAGCTATTTCAATGCATTCCTCTTTAAAAAATTCAGCCGCAAAACTTTCCTCAAAAATTTTTTTAATAACCAGCCCCAACTCATAATAATTGCTAACCTTGGGAAGTACACTAAGTATTCGACTGATTTCGGGTTCATATTCATATGGGGGTGCATCAGGAAATAGATAATATGGATCCCATTCGTTTATTATATTTGTGATTTTTGTCTTTATGATTTTTGATTTCAAAATAAAAAAGGACTGTGCTTACATCTTTTGCAACAGTCCTCTATCTTTAATCCACTTGTTGTCTTAATATTTCAACAGGCATGACTTTTGCTATTTTTGCCCTTACTAAAAATCTTGAAAGCAGAAATACAACAAGGAGTATTATAAATGTTGATAGGACGCTATTTATGCTCAAATCAAGACTCATGGCAAAATCAATGTCCTTTGTCACCGCATTCATGAAGCTATCCATCGTTAATTTTGAAAGAGGAATTCCTGTTATAAATCCAACCAAAAATGAGATATAATTAAAACCAAGGACCATCTTAAAGATGCTGTTCTCCTTATATCCCAACATTTTCAAAATCCCTATGTTCTTTTTGTTCTCATTGATAGTTAAAGTAGACAGAACATACACAATCAAAAGAGCAAGAATTGCCGCGATAAGCGCCATGACCCCTATAGTTTTCGACAGGTCTTCAGCTGACGCCTTTATTGTAGTGAGAAGCTCGGATTTTGTATATCTTTCGAAAATCAAATTTTCTGGTATGTTCATTTTTTCTTTCGAAAATATTCCAACGTATTCACCGCTGTCATACCCAAAAAGCCTGTTAAAACTTTCAAGCTCCATATATCCATTATTGCCAACAGGAAGATCAGCCACTTTGTATACTTTTAAAGTATATTCCTGGCCTGTAAACTTGTTCTTTATTTTAATCTCATCTCCCTCATTTACCCCAAGCTTGTTTGCAAAAGGTTTTGATATGATAAGCTGGTCTGAAATAGAAATTTCCTTTCCTTTTTCATCATACAGCTTTATCATATCGGAATTGCTTTTAATGCCGTAAATCATAATGCTTGCTTTTGTGCCCTCAACATCAAAAGCCAAAAGATTGTAAGGCTCTGCAGAGTCTTGCAGATTAATTTCAGGATGTTTGGACGCAGAATTCAGCATATAAAGGTAGTTATATCTGAAATTCTCATTATAAGCTTTTTCAATTGCTACGATAATAGAGTCTTTTGCTGTCATTCCATACATCATAAGTATTGTTGCAAAAATTATACCCACTATTAAAATCAATTCTCTTGCAAAATGTCTCCATCCATACTTTAGCATTATCCTTGTTTTAAATTCAAACCTATCGAAAAACTTCATTGTGGGAAGCTTGCCAAACTTTATTTCATCAATTCCATGAAGCACCTGAACAATTGTCAGCTTGAGAAAGTTTCTAAGAGCAAAGTATCCTGAAAGAAATATGAATATTGCTGGAAGCAGTAATGCAACAAATACATGCTGCCATGGAAAGAAACTTGTCAGCTTTGGCAGAGTAAAGTATGACCTGTAAAACTCTGCAAAGGGGTACGCCCCAAAATATCCAAGCAAAATACCAATAACCGAACCAAAAAACCAAATATAGAGCGGAAATCTCATGAAAACTTTAAAAACATCTTTTTGCGTATATCCCATTGAATAGAGTGTGCCGATCTCTGCGTGCATGGTGTTTATTACCCTTCGCATGACAATAAAAAGTATAAACGATGATACAATAATTATAAAAAGGCTGATAGGCAGAATAATTTTCTTTGCGTTTTCAACCTTCATCTCTGTGTAGATTATCCTTGGATTTTGATCCCTTTCAACAAATTTTAAAAGTCCCCAGTTAGAGTTTATAAAACCCTTGAAATCCTCAATATTATCAACTTCCCCTTTATAGCTATAATAATGCACATGAGGAGCAGGAAACAGCTTTTGAACATCGCTTTTTAGCATCATAACCACGCCGAAGTGCTCGGGGTCTGGAAGCAAGTCTTGGTCGTTTTTGATAATGTAAATATAGTCAGGAAGGTACCCAATTCCGCTCACTTTGAACTTTTGACCCGAAATGGTTATCTCGTCATTTGTTTGATACTGATGAGCTTTGAAAAAGCTCGGGTCGAGCAAGACTTCGCCCTCTTCTGGCATCTTTCCTACTCCTATATAGGGCTTGTTTATTTTGTCTGAAATTGAAAATATTCTCAAAGTAATCCCATCTTGCTGAGTCTCGTAAAAAAGCCTTTCTTCAAGGTCGATTTCAAACTTGTCTTTCAAAAGTCTTTCATCTACCTCTTGGGATGTGATAAAATACCCATCTTCCTGGACATAGTCTCGTTTAAACATTTCGTAATTCTTGCTTATATCATCCATTGACACAGCAAACAGGGTATACGTCATTGATGCAATTGCCACAAGCATTATAATAGAAAAAAATTGCAAAAAATCTCTTTTTATAGTCCTTAAAGGAATTTTTTTAATTACCATCACCAGGTCACCTCCTGGGCAGAGATTTTCTGAGAATTTTCAGAAAATTCAACAAGCCTGCCCGACCTCAATCTCAGTGTCGCATCAGCCATTCTTGAAATGGCAAGGTTGTGGGTGATGATTAAAATAGTTGTGCCAAATTGCCTGTTGACATCTTCCAAAAGCTTTAATACAAGTTTGCTGCTTTCATAGTCGAGTGCGCCTGTTGGTTCATCGCACAGAATTAGCGCAGGATTTTTGACAACAGCCCTTGCAATTGCTACTCTTTGCTGCTGGCCGCCAGACAATTCAAATGGAAATTTGTCTTTTTCAGAGTATACGTCCATCATCTTCAACACCGTGTCAACATCCAAAGGATTTTTGCTCAAAGCCGCACTTGCCAGCACATTCTCATATACCGTAAGGCCATTTATGAGGTTATAAAACTGAAATACAAATCCAACATAATCCCGCCGATAGTCAGCAAGCCTTTTTTGGTCCATTGCTGTTATCTCTTTGTTATCCACAAAAATTTTACCCTCTTCTGCCCTATCAAGCCCTCCAAGAATGTTAAAAAGCGTTGTTTTGCCCGAGCCTGAGGGACCGATCACAGTATAGATTTTCCCCCTTTCGAGCTCAAAACTGACTTCGTTTAATGCCCTGGTTTCATTCTTGCCCAATCTATAGATTTTTGAAACCTTTTCGGCTTTTATAAACATGGATTTTCATCTCCCTTAATTTTAATTCTATTATAATATTATTATGACTAATCAGTCATATGACTGTCAAGTCATACTTAATGCTCATCTTTTGCCAATTCCTTCTTTTAAAAGTTTTACAAACTGAGAAAGGGCATCCCTAAAATAGCTTATATCAAGGTCGAGGGTAGTTGATGATTGGCTCAGAGCCTGTTCGATTATAAACTTCTTCATATAAAAACTTGCGCCTTCCAGAAATATTCCTATTAGTAGCGGTGGTACGTCATCCCTTATATAACCTTTTTCTTGATTGTATTTAATCATTTCGAGCAGAAAATCCCTTGACTGTTTTAAGAACTTTTCGTTTATTTCATCCTTAAAAGGTGAGTCATGTGAAAAAAATGCCCTTTCAAGAAGCATGAACTCGTTCCTCAATTCCTTTATTGCAAGCCATACACCTTTTAATGAGTTTTCATAATAGTCTAATATGTTGGTGTGCACTATATCTAGCTTTTCAAGCAGTTTCAAAAACCTATCATAGGCAACCTCCAGAGCATAAAAGTACATTTCCTTTTTGTTCTCAAAGTACTGATACATACTCCCTTTTGCAGCATTGCTCTCTTTAGCAACCTCGGATATATCGACATTATAATAAGGTTTTTGTGAAAAGTGCTTTATAAGAGTATCTGTGATACGCTGTCTTTTTTCATCTGGAAGATTAAAAAAAGTCTGCTTTGGCATCGATATCACCTCAAGATTATTATGACTTATTGGTCATGAGATGTAAAGAAGGTTCGTTGTAAAATTAAATGCAACACCCAAAAAATTATAGAACCTAAGGGGTGGAATTTCTGAAAGCAGTAACTTTGAAAAAGGTGCACTCATTCCAAATAATGCTGCAGCAAGTATAGCCTGACCAATCGCAATATAATTGTTACTCTTTGACCTCACATAGCAACCTCCTTTACAAGAACAAATATAAAGCAAATAAATACACTGAACATCAGTCTTGCTATAATTATAAACTTAACAAAAACGCATAATTAAAAAAGCAACTTGAATTCCTGTCATCATTATACACTAAATTACATTTACAAAAATATCTTTATTTTAATGTCAGTCTTTACATTCTCTAAAAGCATTTATGCTAACAACTATTATAAAACTTCATTCTCATTTTATAGAACTTTAACGTTTATGAAACAACCTTTCTTATACCTTAATCCTTTAAATGCATTATATCAAACGAAAGAAGACCTGATAGGAAGCTATCGGATCTTTTGGATTTTCACCCCTTGTTTATTTTAACGTTGCACCATGTTATCATGCTCATTCCATAAACCATAGCTCATTATCATATGCCTATATTAACACTTGAACGATTATTCATATTTGTATTGACATATTTAAATTTGCATCATATAATTAAAATACGATATATGAATGTTTATTCAATTGTTCAGACAACGCATATGAAAGGAGGTGAAAAAATGAAGGAAAGAGACGAACTGGATAGATGCGATTGCAACGTTATCCATGAGGATGTTGTAAATGCCGTAAGGGAAAAAATGCCGTCTGAAGAAAATCTTTACGACCTTGCCGAGCTTTTTAAAGTATTTGGTGATACTACAAGGATAAAGATACTTTGGGCATTGGCAGAGTCGGAAATGTGTGTCTGTGACATTGCTGTACTGTTAAATATGACACAATCGGCAATATCCCATCAATTACGGATATTAAGGCAGGCAAGATTGGTAAAATATAGGAAAGAAGGTAAAATCGTATATTACTCGCTGGACGATGAACACGTTAAGCATATATTCGACCAGGGGTTAATCCATATAAACGAAAAGTATTGAAAGGAAGGGCTCTAAAATGAGTAAAAAAACAACAAAGGAAAGAAATATTACACGCTCAACCGAAAAAACACTTATACTAATGGGGTTAGACTGCGTAAACTGCGCAGGAAAGATTGAAGCTGAAACGAGAAAAATTGCAGGGGTAAAGTCGGCAAGCCTTGATTTTATATCTAAAAAACTGCGATTGGAAGTTGAAAACAAGGATGAGTTAGACAGCATTATAAGCCAGATAAAAAGGCTTGTCAAAGAAATTGAGCCAGAGGTTGAGGTTGTAGACAGCGAGGAACAGGACGTAAAGTGTGCTTGTGAGGATGATAGCAGTAATACAGCTTCAGACCTTGAAGCAAAAAACAGAAAGAAGGCCATACGATTGGGAATATCGAGCGCATTCTTTGCCGTCGCCCTTCTGTTTGAGTTTCCTTACTGGATAGAATTTTCGCTCTTTTTAATCAGCTATATCCTATCAGGTGGCGAAGTAGTGCTAAAAGCTGTTAAGAACATTACAAGAGGTCAGGTGTTCGACGAAAATTTCTTAATGACCATTGCTACGATAGGTGCATTTATCATTCAGGAATTCCCCGAAGGTGTAGCTGTTATGCTGTTCTACCAGGTGGGTGAGTTCTTACAGAATATAGCTGTAAATCGTTCTAGAAAGTCTATTGTAGCGCTTTTGGATATTCGTCCCGATTTTGCTAACCTAAAGGTGGGGGACGAAATTAAGAAAGTATCGCCCAAAGATGTTAAAGTTGGCGATATTATCGTGGTTAAACCTGGTGAAAAAATACCTCTGGACGGTAAAATCATTGATGGAAAGTCAATGGTAGATACCTCCGCATTAACTGGCGAGTCTGTACCAAGAGAGGTCGAGGTCGGAAATGACGTTTTAGCTGGCTTTATCAACATAAACGGTCTTTTAACGATTGAAGTTTCCAAAGAGTTTGGTGAGTCTACCGTTTCCAAAATACTTGATTTGGTACAGAACGCAAGCAGCAGGAAAGCCCCGACCGAAAACTTCATTACTAAATTTGCAAGGCGTTATACTCCTGTTGTAACAATAGCAGCAGCACTTATCGCTATCGTCCCTCCTCTTACTGTACCAGGGGCTACCTTTACAGATTGGTTTTACAGGGCAATGGTATTTTTAGTAATCTCCTGCCCTTGTGCGTTGGTCGTTTCAATCCCGTTGGGCTTCTTTGGCGGTATTGGCGGAGCATCTAAAAACGGTGTACTTGTAAAGGGCAGTAATTATCTTGAAGCGTTAAATGATGTAGATACGGTTGTATTTGATAAAACTGGTACTTTGACCAAAGGTGTGTTTAAGGTAACACAGATAAGCCCGCAAGGCAATGTTTCAAAGGATGAACTATTGGAATACGCCGCTTTTGCCGAGAGCTATTCAAACCACCCAATCGCCCTTTCGATCTTGAATGCTTATGGTAAGGAAGTAGCTAAAAACGAGGTTGAAAATTATGAGGAAATTTCAGGCCACGGAATAAAGGTAAAGGTAAGAGGAAGGACAGTCCTTGCAGGAAATGCAAAACTTATGGAAAAGGAAAATATCGCTTATGACAATACTGACGCTGTAGGCACAATCGTACACGTAGCGATAGACGGCGTATATGCTGGATTTATAGTAATATCCGATGAAGTAAAAGAGGACTCTGCCAACGCCTTGAAAGCCTTAAAAAGTATCGGTATAAGAAAGCTTGTAATGCTTACGGGTGACAGTAAAGCAGTAGCAGAAAAGATTGGCAAGCAGTTAGGACTTGATGAAGTCCATGCCGAACTTCTCCCAGACCAAAAGGTGGAAAAACTTGAAATGCTAGATAAGCAAAAGTCACCTAAAGGAAAGCTTGTATTCGTTGGAGACGGTATCAATGACGCTCCCGTGTTAGCCCGTGCGGATGTTGGCGTAGCAATGGGCGGTTTAGGCTCTGACGCAGCAATTGAGGCTGCCGACGTTGTAATAATGACCGACGAACCTTCAAAACTTGTAAGTGCTATAAAGATTGCCAAAAGGACACGCCGTATTGTATGGCAGAATATTATACTTTCAGTGGGTGTAAAGATTATCGTACTGGCGTTAGGTGCTGGTGGTATAGCGACCATGTGGGAAGCGGTATTTGCCGATGTAGGTGTTGCACTTATAGCAATAGTAAACGCAATGCGGGTTATGAAGGTAAATAGAGTTTGATATATTCTTACGTGTATAGGAGGATGATAACTAATGGAAAACAATATGAATCATTGCTGCTGTAGTGAAAACCAAATTGAAAATAAGAGCTATAAAAAAGGCAATTGTCCCGCATGCGGTAAAGAAGGAAATCTTGTAAAAAATTATACGGTCAAACACATTGTAGTAGAAGAACTGACTGAAGAAGTTGGCAGTTCGGATTATTACTTATGCATGAACGAGGACTGTGATGTCGTATATTACAGTTCCGATTCCAGCACCATATTTAATAAACAGCAGGTCAAAGTCCCCATATGGTTTAAAAAGGATGCCAATCCTAAATACGCCTGCTACTGCAGTCAGGTAACAGAAGAGCAGGTCATCAAAGCCGTAATCGAAAAAGGTGCAAAAAGCATGGCAGAGGCCTTAGAAATTACTGGAGCAATGAAAAACCCTCAATGCCGAGAGAAAAACCCTTTAGGCAAATGCTGCCATCAGATAATTCAAAATGCAATAGAAAAAGCCTTCAAAATTAAATCTGGAAGTTGAAGAAACGTTTAATATGGAAAGACTTTTTTCACTGAAAAACGTTAACCAAAAACAGTTTCCAAAGGTGCAGGATCAGGTTCAAGGAAAAAAGGGATAAGTGGTGTAAATCTCGTATTTTTCTTATAACTCCTACTTATCCCTTTTCCCTCCCAAATAGGATCACTTTTTCGCATGGGTGAGAGAAATAAATGGAAAATACATCCATAGCTTTCATTTAAAGTTTGTATGCTTTTACATAGGCACCTGCAAAGGCTCCATCAATAAAATCTATGTCTATTTTGCTATATACATCGCCTAAATTATTCTGTTTTGCAATGCCTTCTATAACTTCTTTGGTATATATATTTACTGGTGTTATTTCAATATCTTTAAACCCAACTTTTTTGAGTATTTCTTCATACTCTTTAACTGGTAATGCTCCTGCAATACAGCCAACCCACATTTCTACGCTCTGTTTTATATGCTCTGGTAAATCTTTAAGAAGGACAATATCAGCGATCGCCAGTCTTCCACCCTTCTTTAACACTCGGTATGCTTCTCTTAGTGCATCTTCCTTATTCTCACAGAGATTTATAACGCAATTAGATATAACAACGTCTACCGTTTCATCATCCAGAGGAATATCTTCGATATATCCTTTTATGAATTCTACGTTTTTAACTCCCATTTTTTCTTTATTCTTATTTGCTAATTGCAGCATTTCGTCGGTCATGTCAAGACCGTATACTTTTCCCCTATCGCCAACATATTTAGATGAAATAAATACGTCTATTCCGCCACCACTTCCCAAGTCCAAAACAACTTCACCCTCACGTAGATTCGCAAGCGCAACAGGGTTTGCACATCCCAATGATGCATTAACAACTTCCTCTGGCAATCCATCTACGAAATCATCTGTATAGAGATATGAACTACAACATGCTACATCACCGCAGCATGAAGTGTCACATCCGCATGAACTTTTTAAGCCAGCACTTATCTTCTTCGCTATGTCTCCATAATACGCCTTAACTTGTTCTCTAATATTATTTTTCATTTTGAAACTCCTCCCTACAACATTTATTTTTATTTACAGCTTCAATTAGCAACTTTAAACTATCAAGAACTTGCTCCCTTTTTTCTTCTGGGACAGAATTAAAAATCGCTTTATAATATCGATCCATACTTTCTTCAATATTCTTAAATACTTTCATTCCTTTATCAGTCAGTTTTATTTTTACATATCTTCTATCTTCTGGATGTAATTCTCTAATTACTAACCCGTCCTCAACAAGATTATTTATTGTCCTGCTCATCGTACTTTTATCTAATGCAAGTAATTCAGCAAGTTCACTTAATGAAACTTCTCCTGATCTCCCAATCTCTACAATGGCATGGCATTGAGAAATCGTAACCCCGCAGCAGTTTGCATCATTCTTTTCCAATATACCTAAGTTTCTTACCAATACTCGAATTAATTCATGCAAATAATCACTTGCCCGGTTTTCCATGTAATCACCTCAAATTAATTGTAATATGAAACTGTTGCATTTGTCAAGTAAAAGTCTAAGAAATTATTCTACGTTTTCTCTAGTTAAAAAAGAAAAGGGTGCATGAAGTTTCCTCTTCACTGCACCCTTTCTGTTCACTGCACCCTTTCTGTTTATTCTGTCAAATCTGGTTATTTTTTATCCTCTGTATCAAATCCTCTACTTTCTCTTTAATAATATCCCTTGTTCTTCTATAGTCTTCTATCGATCCACCTGACGGGTCAGCAATCCCCCAATCCTCCCTGTGCTTGCATGGTACATAAGGGCATTCTACATTACAACCCATAGTTATTAATATATCTACCTCTGCTGGAATATCACTTAATAGCTTTGGATAATGGCTGCTCATATCTACTCCTGCCTCTTCCATTACCTGCACCGCCAACGGTTTCACTTCAGGGTACTTTTCTGTTCCTGCAGAATATGCTTCCAATACATCACTTCCCAATTTCTTTGCCCAGCCTTCTGCCATTTGAGAACGGCAGGAATTATGGGTACATACGAACGCCACCTTCTTTTTCATCTGCTATACCCCTACTCCCTTCATTAATTTATTTAAAAATTCATTTAAACCAATGCCTCGTGCTGTTGGCTATCTTAACAAGGGTTAGCATAATGGGGACTTCCGTTAATACACCTACTATTGTAGCCAGTGCCGCACCTGATTGCAAGCCAAAAAGTGAAATTGCAACCGCAACGGCTAGCTCAAAAAAGTTACTTGCACCAATCATAGCTGCTGGTGCTGCAATGCTATGGGGCAATTTCCATGCCTTTGCCCATCCATATGCAATACCGAATATGAGAAAAGTCTGTATGGTCAATGGTACTGCTATAAGCAATATGTGTACTGGGTTATTTATAATTATTTCTCCTTGGAAAGAGAAAATAATAATCAAAGTAAGAAGTAATCCTACCATAGTAGTATTGTCAAACTTTTTCAAAAACTGGTTTTCAAAATTAATACATTAATTCTCTGGGAGGTAATAATGTTTTTCCGTATTTCTGCAATAATTTCACTATATTTTCCCAAATAAAACTCTAATCTGTGTGAAAAAAGTCTTTCCAAAATGGCGGCATCAAGGTTCAAGGAAAAAAGGGATAAGCGGCTTATTTCTCGTATTTTTAGAAGCCTCACCACTTATCCCTTCTATTTTTTGCTCCCTTATTCCTTAATCCTTTTCCCTTATCCCTTCTCTATCGGAATCACTTTTTTCGCATGGGGAAAAGGTTTAAATGAAATATACAACATTGTTAATTTAAAAAAAACCCTTTCCATTTCCCTCTCCTCAAACCCGCATGAATTCTACATGGGATTTTTTGGGAGGTAATAAAGTTTTTCTGGAATCTAACAAGTAATTCACTAGAATCTTCCAAATGCAATTCAATTTTGTGTCAATAAAGTTTTGCCAAAAACCTAGTACCAAGACTCAAGAAAAAAGGGATAAGGGGCTTAAATTCAGCATTTTTCTCAATTCTTACCCACTTATCCCTTCTCTATTTTTGAACTTGAGCCTTAATCCTTTTCCCTTCTCCTTTCTCTATCGGAATCCCTTTTTTCGCATGCGGAAAAGGTTTTTTGATAATATACACCAATCGGAATCACTTTTTTCGCATCTACTCAACCGTGACGCTCTTGGCAAGGTTCCTGGGCTTATCCACGTCACAGCCTTTGGCCACAGCCACATAGTACGCATACAGTTGAAGGGGTATGACCACCAAAACAGGCGCCAGAATATCATATACCCTGGGTATATATATTACCCTATCTGCTTCCTTTTCTATCTCGGTATCACCTTCCATGGCCACGGCTATGACAAACGCACCCCTTGCCTTCACTTCCTTTATATTGCTCAATGTCTTTTCAAACAATCCCTTTTGGGTGGCCAGGGCAACCACAGGTGTACCCTCTTCTATTAACGCTATAGTACCGTGCTTCAATTCCCCTGCAGCATAAGCTTCTGAATGGATATACGAGATTTCCTTCAGCTTGAGGGAACCTTCCATAGCCACAGCATAGTCCAGTCCCCTGCCCATATAGAATATGCTGCTGGCGTTGAATGTCTCATCCGCGCATCTCTGAATAATCTCTTTATCATCGAGTATCTCCTGAGCCAGCTCCGGCAATTTCCTGATCTCCTCAATTATCCGCTGGTATTCATCTGCTGATATTCTCCCCATCTTATCGGCAAAATCCAGCGCCATCATATACATGCATAAAAGCTGAGTGGTATATGCCTTTGTGGAAGCCACGGCAATCTCGGGCCCCGCCCATGTGTACACCACATGGTCAGCCTCCCTGGACACCGTGCTTCCCACCACGTTGGTGATAGCTATAACCTTGGCACCCACCTTTTTGCACATCCTCATGGCAGCCAGAGTATCGGCCGTCTCACCCGACTGGCTTATGATGATCACTATGTTGTCCTCATTTATCAATGGGTCCTTGTATCTGAACTCCGAAGCGATTTCGACGTCCACCGGTATCCTTGCCAACTTCTCAATTACATACTTGCCCACAACACCCGCGTGATATGCCGTTCCACAGGCGATGATTATAATCTTACCGGCCTTTTCAAGCTGCTCCCTCGTGACGTTCAAGTCGCTTAAGTTAACCTTCCCATCCACAATACGAGAAGCCATTGTATCCCTTAATGCCTTTGGTTCCTCATGTATCTCCTTTATCATAAAATGCTGGTATCCGCCTTTTTCAGCCGACTCCACATCCCACGTGACTTCAAACACTTCCTTTTGTACCTTTTTGCCATACTGATCTATGATTTCTACTGCATCCCTGCGGATTAAAGCTATCTCCCTGTATTCCAGCAGGTACACCCTTCTGGTATACTTCAATATAGCTGGTATATCCGAAGCTATATAGTTTTCACCATCCCCCAGGCCTATCACCAGCGGGCTGTCCTTGCGCGCAACCACCATACAATCGGGATGATCCTTAGCAATAACGCCCAGTGCATAAGAGCCCTCTATCTTGTCCAGCGTATTTCTAACCGCCTCTACAAGGTCTCCACGGTAATAATAATTGATGAGATGTGCAACCACTTCAGTATCGGTTTCCGATACAAAGACATATCCTTCCTTCTGAAGCCAATCTTTAAGCTTCATGTAATTCTCTATGATGCCGTTGTGGACTATTGCGATCTCCCCGGACTGATTGGTATGGGGATGTGAGTTGATATCGGAAGGTTCGCCATGGGTAGCCCATCTGGTATGGCCTATTCCCAGCGTCCCCTGAAGCTGGTTGGGGTCTATCCTTTGCTCCAGTACCGTCAGCCTTCCCTTTGTCTTGCTGATATTTATACAATGGCCGTTATGGACCGCCACTCCAGCCGAGTCATAACCTCTGTATTCAAGCCTCTTCAAGCCTTCAATTAGAATGGGCAAAGCCTGCTTATCTCCTATATATCCAACAATACCACACACCATGTATTCCTCCCATCACTACCAGTTAAAGGTTATTATATCGCACGATGAAAACCCTTGCTTAACAGCAAAAATCCACTTTCATTCAGCCTGCGTATTTAAATCATACAATGTATATGTTATCATAGGATACGGCCTAATACAATTTCCGAATTTAATTTTTAATGTCGCCTTCTCCCAATATGGCTCATAGAGTTATTGCCTTTCGGAACAGAAACTAAAAACTAATTATAAAAATTCCATATAATAAAACCTTAACCCCATCCCAAAATAAAAGCTTGAAGGCACATTTGATGCCTTCAAGCACTTCTTACTTGATGCATATATCAGCATTACACCACACCTTGAGCCATCATGGCTTCAGCCACCTTGATAAACCCAGCTACATTGGCTCCCACAACGAGGTTGCCCTCGTGTCCGTATTCTCTGGCAGCTGCGCTGATGTTCCTGTAAATATTGGTCATTATCTGTTTCAGCTTTGCATCTACCTCTTCAAAGGTCCAGGAATACCTCATGCTGTTCTGGGTCATCTCAAGAGCCGATGTAGCCACCCCGCCTGCATTGGCGGCTTTTCCCGGAGCAAACAGCACATTGTTACTTAAGAAGGTGTCTACTGCTTCAGGGGTGCACGGCATATTAGCTCCCTCTGCCACCGCAAAACAGCCATTGGCGACCAGCGTCTTTGCAGCCTTGCCATCCAGCTCATTCTGGGTAGCGCAGGGCAGGGCAATATCGCATGGAATTTCCCAAATGCCCGCAGGCCCCTCATGGTACTCCGCTCGGGGATGGATGTCTGCATACTCCCGAATCCGCTTTCTCTCCACTTCTTTCAGCTGCTTGACGGTATCCAGTTTGATGCCATCGGGATCAAACACATAACCATTGGAATCGCTCATCGCGATAACCTTGCCACCCATCTGCATCACTTTTTCAGCGGCATAAATGGCTACATTACCAGAACCGGATATCACCACTCTTGCTCCCTCAATGGACTTGCCCTTTTCTCTTACCATCTGGTCAGTGAGGTACACCAAACCGTATCCAGTAGCCTCTTTTCTCACAAGGCTGCCCCCATAGGTCAAACCCTTACCGGTGAGCACCCCTTCAAACGCATTTCTCAACCTCTTGTACTGTCCGAACATGTACCCGATCTCGCGAGCTCCCACGCCTATATCACCGGCCGGCACGTCGGTATCAGGGCCAATATGGCGGAAAAGCTCGGTCATGAAGCTCTGACAAAAGCGCATGATCTCACCTTCAGATTTGCCCTTGGGGTCAAAGTCGCTACCGCCTTTGCCACCGCCTATGGGCATGCCCGTCAGCGAATTTTTGAATACCTGCTCAAAGGCCAGGAACTTTATGATGCCAAGATATACCGAAGGATGGAAACGAATGCCTCCCTTGTAGGGGCCGATAGCGCTGTTGAACTGTACCCTAAATCCCCTATTTACGCGCACCCTTCCCTGATCATCCACCCAGGGTACCCTAAAGATGATTTGACGCTCGGGCTCCACCAACCTTTCAAGTATGCCCGCCTTAATATACTCCGGATGCCTGTCTAATACCACCTCTAGCGACTCCAGCACCTCGGTTACGGCCTGATGGAATTCCGGCTCACCGGGGTTTCGCTCGATCACTTGCTGTATTATTTCCTGCACATAAGACATATTCTGACCCTTCCTTTCCATTGCAAATATGTATACCACCTTGCAAGAAGGTGGATTTATACCGTCACCAAACCCGCATTGCCATAACGCAATAAAATGAACAGAATCTTGCATCAATAAAAAGGCTTTGCATTTTTAAACTCTTATCATTTCACTATATTATTCTAACTTATTCTAAAAATCATCAAAAATTATAGCACACAGGCTCTAATTTTTGCAAGCATTTCTTCCCGAATTTGCATTATTCCCGGTAGCCATCGCTGATAGATTTATCGATTTTTTACTTTATCAAGCTACATTTTAAGCAAATTAAGTTTGCAGCCAAACGGGTTTTAAAATGCAGAGATACAACCGTCTTCATAAAGATGATTTATCTACCGTAAACGATCTCGCCAAAGTGCTTGCTCAAAATATCCACCACCTCGCCATCTATCCGGTTATTTTTCACCTGCTCCCACATTATATCCATGGTCTCCTTCTCGCCGTAACCCGCCCGGTAAGGCCTATCTTCAGTTATGGCTCCAACCATATCGGCCACGGCCATCACCCTGGCCCCCAGGTCCAGGTCGCCAGCAGTCAGGTGAAAAGGATAACCGCTTCCGTCCAGGCGCTCATGATGAAACGCAGCCCAGTCCCGCACCTTGTCCATCACGTTCAGCCGGTCAATCAGGCAGTAAGTATAATATGAATGCTGTTTAATTACGCGGTACTCCCCGTCAGTCAGTCTCCCCTGCTTGTGCAGTATGGTATCGGGCACGGCCAGTTTACCCAGGTCATGCAGCAGACCTGCTATTTCCATAAAAAACAGGTCCTGTCCCCTCATGCCGCAAAACTCTGCCAGCCTTACGGCTATTGAGGCTATGCGCTGGGAATGCTGTGCCGTAAAGGGGCTCTTTCTGTCTACAATTCTTGCACACAGATACGAAAACTGCCGTATATCGCTTGCATCCATCTTGATATCCATTGAGGGAAAGCAGATGTGCTCCACCACCGGTTGATATTCATTCACGATATCCAGCCAAAACGATTCCTTTGTAGATAAATCTAGAAAGGCCTCAACCAACTCGGGATTAAACATAGAACCTTTATAATTTAAAATGGTATTCACGATGTCCTCTACCTGTTCCAGCACAAGCCTGTTTGGCCTGATCAGCACTTCAATTCTATCAGCCAAATGAATGATTTGAGCCTCCAAAGGAACATCTGGCAAACTGCTATGTATCTCACAATAGTCGGTGTGGTGATAAAGTATGAAAGGTTTGATGCCTTTAAGCAGATCCACGGTTTCAACCAAATCAGCGCCGTCACGGCAATGGGGCCATAAAATCTCTTTGTCCAAGCGAAATTCCCTTGCCTTTTCCTTTACCCTGAAAGACTCTATGCCTATATCGTGCAAGTATGATGCAATCACAAGGTCAGTAGGGTCATGACCCGGCCTTACCTGTTCAAACAGACGAAAAGCGATATATGCCACCCTCTGCCCATGGTGGTGCGAACCCCTCTCCATGAGGTCAACGGCACAGGCAAGCATCTCGGCAAAATCTAGAAGGTTAGCTGTAAATTCCAAAAAACTCACCCCATCCATTTTTATCTGACGCTCTTTAACAGCGTATCAAGCTGCTCTTTGGCCTGTTCCAGAGTGGTAGGTACTGTTATATTATAGCCCTTTTCTTTAAGGTGTGTAAATAGGTCAACCAGGATAGGCGGTTCAAGATGTGCCGCCTCCAATATATCCCTCTGGATAAACACCTCATAAGGACTTCCCTTGGTGACTATCTTGCCATCGTATATCACGTACACCGTATCGGCTATATAAGGTACCAGGTTTACATCGTGAGTGGTAACGATCAGCGTAGTGCCATTTTCCCGGTTTAGCTGATTCAGTAGGTCCATCATCTCCCTCTTGGAAGCAGGGTCCAGACCGTCAAACGGCTCATCGAGTATCAAAAGCTTCGGCGACATGGCTATCGCGCCTGCCAGGGCTACCTTTTTCTTCTGCCCACCACTCAGGTAATGGGGTATCTTGTGCAGTATATCCTGGATCCCAATCCTCTTTGCGACCGCCATCACGCGCCTTTCTACCTCTTCCCTGCCCAGCCTCTCATTCCTTGGCGTGAACGCAATATCATCGTACACCGTTGGCCCTATTATCTGCTCATCGACGTTTTGGAAAACCACCCCTATATTTCGCCGCACCTGTCGGAAGTGCTTATGCGGTTGCAGCCCCATCACCTTTACCGAGCCCTCAACCGGCGCGAGCAGCCCCAGTATATGGGAAAGCAATGTGGTCTTGCCGGCACCGTTGGGGCCCAAGATGACCACCCTCTCGCCAGAATGCACCACAAAATCCAGACCGCACAGTGCCACCTGCGTGTTATCCGGATAGATGTGCTTTATGCATCTTACTTCTACCAAAGCCCCCACCTTATCACCGCCCCAACTACGATAAATGCAGAGAGGATAATGACCACCCCGTCAGGGTAGCCCAGTTTCCACCATCTTCGCGTTATCGGAATGCCACCATCATATCCCCTGAGCAGATATATCTTGTACATCCTTTCGCTCATCTCAAATGAATGCAATAAAATCAGCCCAACTGCCGCCGCCATATTTTTGAGGTTCATGGCCAGGCTAAAAGGATGGTATCCGCCCTTCATCTTTATGCTGCGTAACAGGCTGTCCACCTGGTCAATCAAAATAAAAAAAGAACGGTATGTAAATAAAAATATGTCCACCAGCAATCCAGGCAAATACGCCGACAAAAATGCAAAAATCTCCACCCAGGGCGTGGTTGCCAGCAAAAACAAGGTCACAAGAGCAGCCCCCGTCCCTTTAAATACCACTAAAAGCCCCGATGCCCATGACTCCTGGAATTTAAGCAGAGCAAAAAGCAGGCTGAAAAAAACCGGATAAAACAGCAGGTGCACTATTTCCTTAAATCTCACCCTGGCCATCAGATGCAAAATCAGCAGAATTACCATCAGCACTCCCAACGCAAGGACATCGCTGCTGCCAATGACCGCGCCGAGCAGGCACAGCATCATCAATAGCTTTGAGGGCACGCCTGCACGGTGAAATACGCTGGTACCGCTGCTGGCCATCTGATCTATTGCTGCCAAATGCACCCCTATCCCTCCTCTACCTATCCTTATCGGGTACAGGGTTTATTATATCGGGCCGCACCTTCATAAAGAAGCTTACCACCAAAGCGGTTACTACGCTTTCCAGTATAATGCCTAAAAACAGCACGGCCATCACGGCAGCCCATCCTGCTAAAGCTACTCCTCCAAAGATATATTCCGTATCGTGCCGGTGCGGTTTCTCCGCCTCATGGCCGTCAACACCATCCTCTGCGTGGTACCCTCCATGCAAAATGCCTCCCCCTGACTGTATATCTACCACTCCAATTGAGCTTAAAAACAGGATCATGAGGGCAGTGGACAGCAAAAGGGCTACTGCCGTTGATATGATGGCTGAGGGCACGCTGCCAAATTTACCCCTCAGCAACCTGAAGGCAGCGCCACCGACCAGCGCTTCAACCCCTATGATCAACGTATTTAAGCCCATCACAGTGATTCCCCCGTGTCCCAAAAGAGCCAGAATAAAATTGACCACGAAGACCACTACGAATCCCAATCCGGGGCCCATCAGCATGCCGGCCAGAGCGGCAAAGTTCATATGAAAGGGTATAAACCCCAGAGGTACCGACATGGTGATGAGCATAACCGCTGCCATCATGGCCAT
The DNA here is from genome assembly GCF_900115765.1 of Caldicoprobacter faecalis. Classification (NCBI taxonomy): domain Bacteria; kingdom Bacillati; phylum Bacillota; class Clostridia; order Caldicoprobacterales; family Caldicoprobacteraceae; genus Caldicoprobacter; species Caldicoprobacter faecalis. Next base: position 43,789 of record NZ_FOXR01000005.1, read on the forward strand.
TTCGGGTATTTTGCCTCGCACCTTTTCCATGTTCAGCCTTTTCAGCACGGCAAACACCACTATCAGGCTAATCAGGTATCCAGCTGCCCACCAGATAGCGGGAACGACCCCATCGGGCAAATGAACATGGCTCATACAGCGCCCTCCCGTACTTGGAATTCCCTTACTACCCCTCTAAAGGCTAATTGCAAATAATTTGCATTTGCTTTACCATTATATGCCTCGTCTTTTAGTTTGTCAAGTACGGCGTAGATTATAACCAGAAAGTTCAATCAGTACAAATTACACAAAAATTTCGCTTATTTTTATCAAATCTTGCTGTATATAAAAATTCGCCAAAATTGTATAATTAATATATGATTTTATAGTATGTGTACAATAGATAACAAAAGAAAATTTTCAAGATATGATGCTACTATTAGTGTTGGCTGAAAGGAGAGTTGTGCCAGTGCAAGTACTAAATTACCAACAAAAAGAGGTATTAGATGACATTGAAGAAGTATTGTCCATATTAAGACGGAAAAACAGGTCGGTACGTCCCCGTGCGTTTTTGTGGAGCAAAGTAAGCGACGAGGTACACCGGCAAATCCTTTACATGGTAGCACAGGAGCTCAATCTTCCCAGCCCTCGATTCATCGCTTCAAAGGACCTTGAAAAACATAGATTCAAATTTCTGGATAATCAGCCATTGAATGGATTGTATTCATATTATAAAAACAGGGTACCCAGAAAAGAGGGAGTTCACGTTATCACCAACATATGTGACCAGCTGGGCATTCCGCCGGTATCCGAGGACGAATGGATTAGTTATGTCAGCACGCACAACATCTTCTCCTGGGGTAACATCCCCAAGGAGGCAAAGAGGAAAATATTGCTTATGGCCTGTCAAGAGCTGGGGTACCCCCATCCCATTTACATCAAAAACGATGATTTTTCGCATAAGTTCAAGTTTTTAAACGGCAAAACCCTCACGGGGTTCTATAACTACTTCAAAAGCATCTCGCAGGACATAAGGGGCAGCGTCATAAAGAACATGTGCGACATGCTGGATATCGAGATCACTGAGCAGGACTGGATAACCTACATCACCGACCAGTCAATAAGCGTGTTTTGGGACGTCATCCCCCATAAAGTCATAAGGGATTTGCTGTTTAAGGCGGCACGAAAACTCGGCTACTCCAACCCCAGGATGATGTCGTCTGATGATTTGAAGGTGGGTCTGGACTTTTTAAACGGCATGTCGCTGTACAGTTTTGCCTCCAGGTTTTTCGGCTTAAACAGAGGCGGTATGCGCAGCATCGACTTCATATGTGACGTCTACGGGGTGCCCGAGCTGACCTTTGAAGAATGGCTGCACTTTATCTCCCATCAAAAGAATTTCAAATGGGAAGCGGTGCCCAAGCCCTACCTGGCAAAGATACTGTTTATGAAAGCCAAGGAGGAAGGCAAATCCAACCCACGGATGCTGAAAGCCGAAGATTTTTCCAAGCCCGCGGCTTTTTTAAACAACAAAACCCTGACCAGCCTATACACCTACTACAGCATCCTTGCCTTCAACAGCGGGAAAGACACCATAACCTTTATGTGCGATGACCTGGATATCCCGCCACTGAACATCGAAGAGTGGGTATCCCAGATCGGCGAACCAAATTCCAAAGTTACATGGGAATCGGTCCCAAAGGAAATCGCCAGGGAGATACTGTACAGGTGTGCGCAGGAGCTGGGGTTTAAGAATCCCCGTCTTATGGGTTATCGGGATTTTTGCTTGACGCGTTTTGAATGCCTAAATGGCAAGACGCTATCAGGGCTTTATTCATACTACAGCTTAAGGGTGCCTTCTGACGAAACCCCGGTTGTACAGTATATATGCGATTCGCTGGGAGTAGAAAAACTGACGGTAAACGAGTGGATCAACCTGATAGCCAACTCCAACATGTGCAGGTGGGAAAGCGTTCCCTTGAAGGTACAGAGGGAAATAGTGATGCGGGCAGCCATTGAAATGCAGGTGTTCCATCCCCGGCTCATGGGTACAAAGGAGTTTGACTCGGTGGAGCTCAAATTTTTGAACAACAAAACTTTGAGCGGCCTATATTACCACTATGCCGCCAAGCTCAATGACCCTGAGCAGCAGGTCACCGAGTTTATATTCAACACCCTGAATATACCGAGAATAGATATCAACCCCAAGACCGGAAGGCTGGCCACCACCGATAACATGTCCCACCGAAAATATTTTGACAGCTTGGCCAACATAAAGGCAGTTGTCAACGAATACTTAAAGAGATTTGACCTTAAAAGCCTTTGTAGGAAACATACTTTTATCAATAACGCCAAGAAAGCCGGGATCTACAAAAAAGGGTTGGTCACCGTACTGGCCCCCATGAATCGAAAGCAGTATATCGATTTTCTTTACGAAATATTAAAAGCCGTACCCAGGGACTGGCTGGGCCTTAGAAAACCTCGTAAAGGGGACTACAGGCTGCTGAAATCTGACCTTTACAAGCTGGCGGGTATCGAAGGACCGACAGAGGAATCGGTAAATAAGATAAACTTCGCAAAACCTGAACTGGTACAGCTTAAAGACAAAAAAACCGTCATTGAAGAGCTAAACGTCTACAAGAGAATCCTGGATATAAAAATAAGGAAATTCCACGACATGAAGTGCATCTTCCTGGTAGAATTTGGGAACTCGTTCATATTCCAGATAGAGACAGCACTTTTCCCCGGTGAGGTACTCACCTCAAATACTGGATACGAGTTCGAAGTGGTTGAATGCCGAGAGCACAAGACCAACGAGGGCTATATCATAGAGCTAAAACCTTTGGAGCCCGTCACCGAAGACGAAGTAGCACAAATCAAGACTTTTACCAGAAGCTCCAACGACGCCATACTCCTAAACTACCTTGAAAACTTAACGCGCCAGATAGAGGATGGTACGCTCTCCCCTCTTATGGCAGTGGTATTGGGGCTTGAGAAGGAAGCGCCCCTGTCATGGGAGGATATAGACACGCTTCCCGACCACGCCTACCACAACAAAAGCCTGCTGTCCAATCAGGCTCAAAAGCAGGCAGTGGCTCTAGCATGCGCTTTGGACGGCGTCAACCACGTGCTTGAAATAGTGCAGGGTCCGCCAGGTACAGGCAAAACCACGTTGATAAAGGAGATTGCACTGCAGTACTACCATGCCGGCAAAAACGTGCTCATACTTGCCAAGACCAACGTGGCCGTGGACAACATACTTGAAAAATTGATAGAGGACAAGGTGCGGGTGCTGCGAACCGGGAACAACATAGAGTTCAAATCCACCCTGCCGTATGCCCCCACCGTCTCAACCTCCAATCCGGCTTATATGGCCAGGCTCAAGGGCACCAACAAGATCGTATTGGGTACACCCCTGGGCTTTTACCTTGACAGAAACATGGAACCTGAAAATTACGATATAGTGATCATAGACGAGGCTTCACAGATGGACGTGCCCGAGACGCTGTTCAGCCTGGGATTTGCAAACAAGGGCGTGATAATCGGGGACCACATGCAGATACCGCCCTTCCCCATCCAGAACGAGGTTCTGCTGGAGTACGACCCCCATATGGACCTTTATACCAGCGAGGAGCTGCAGAAAAGCCTATTTGAAAAGCTGATAACCGATAAACACCGGTTTAACTCCGTGTTCCTGGATATAAACTATCGAACCGAAAACCCAAAAATGGTGTCCTTTATTTCAGAGCTGATATACGATGGAAAGCTTTATCCCAATACCGACTCGCTGTACTACAAAATACCCCAGCAGAAAAGAGACCAGCTATTTCCCGACAACCCTATAGAAATCATCGATACCTCGGAGTTTTTGGATCCTCAAACCCGAGCTGAAACTGAAGAAAACTCGACTTATTACAACATGAGCGAGGCCATGCTGTCGGTCAAAAAAGTGCTGGATCTGCTAAAATCCGGGGAAAGGCTGGAGGACATATGCATCATTACGCCCTATAAGGCCCAAACCGAAAAGCTGAAAGAGGTATTTAAAGCAAATTCAAAGTATTTTTCCAGCTTTAACTGTTCGCTGGAGGATTTCGTTGAGCACAACATCTACACCATCGACTCCTTCCAAGGCCGAGAGCAGGAAAACGTCATAATCAACTGGGTCCGAAGCAATTATAGCGGGCCCGGCACATATACCCGTACAGGATTTTTGAGGGATTACCGCAGAATAAACGTCGCGCTATCCCGTGCAAAAAAGCGGCTCGTACTGATAGGCGACTTTGCCACGCTGACCAAATCCGAAAACATGAGGGTTCAGTATATATTCTCAAAAATAAAGAGCATAAACAGAGAGGAAAAAATAGTACTATAATTTCGAATTTTGGGGAATACTAGAAGGAGAGATTCTGATACTAAAGGAGTTGATGGAATGGACCGTTTAGCCCTTATCCTGGTCATAATCGGGGCCCTGAACTGGGGACTTGTCGGTCTCTTCCAGTTCGATCTGGTGGCAACCCTATTTGGTGGGCGCGACGCTCTGCTCAGCAGAATCGTATACACCATAGTAGGCGTTGCAGGGGCGTATTGCATAAGCTTTCTTTTCCGCGAAAGAGAAAAAACAGCGCAGAGATAAGACACACAAAAAGCAGGGCAAAGAGCTTGCCCTGCTTCTTAATTTATAGCTCGTTATTGTTGACCGGCCATTTGTCTTTGCTGCTGCTCAATCATCTTCTTTACCATATTACCGCCAATTCTGCCTGCATCCTTGGCAGAAATGTTGCCATTGTAACCCTGCTGGAGGTTTATACCCAACTGACCGGCTATCTCGAACTTCATCTGGTCCAAAGCCTGCTTAGCTTCAGGAACCAGCTTCCTGTTCCTGTTGGTTCCGGTATTGTTGTTGCGGTTCTGGAATTGCTGTATCATCTAATTTCACCTCCCGTCTACCCTTAGTATTCCACGGGACCATTAAAAATAAACGGCTTTCTCTTTATTGCATTATATTTACTGGCCTGGAAGGTTCAGAGATCTCGCTTAGAGCCTCGCCGGCTTCTTCTACAAAACGGTATCTGGTGGCAAGATCTCCAATTGAAACCATGCCTACCAGCCTGTCGTTTTGCACAACCGGCAGCCTGCGAATCTTGTGCTGGGCCATCAACTCTGCTGCCTCTTCCACTTCCATAGAGGGATTTGCACAAATGACATCCTTGGTCATCACTGTCCTTACAGGAGTGGTCTTTGGATCTCCCCCGTTGGCAATATTTCTAACCACGATATCCCTGTCAGTCACGATACCTACAACCTTGCCATCGTGCTGGCAAACGGGAAGAGCCCCTACGTTATGAATCTGCATAAGCTTACAGGCATCCAATACCGTATTATCCGGCCCCACAACCGCAACCTGTGTGGTCATTATATCCTGCAGCTCCATAATCTACCTCCTGTTCCTAAAATTAATTTATTCCGATCCATCCTTTTTAGTTTCCCACGCACCCATACAATTATTCTGCCCAAATCTTCAAAATAGTTGAATTTGCGATCAAAGCTTTGAATTCCTGACATATTACGCACTTTCGTATTTAAGAAGCTGCAAATCCTTTCACGTTAAAAATCAAAATATCGACAATAAAGAATATAATGATTTTTCTGAAATATTCACATTATCCACAGAGTTATCAACAGCCCTTGTCCACCAGCTCTGGCCATTTCCACACGATGTTCACATTATCCACATACTTCTTGGCCACATTATCCACATTGGGTACGGCTGCTCACAATGTTAGAAAAGCTAGGCTCCACTGTCAGCGACAGATCATGAATTTTACCCTTCATGAGGCTGTAATAAGCCGCGCAGGCTATCATAGCGGCGTTATCGGTACACAACACCGGTGAAGGATAATAAAGCTCAAAGCCGCATTCCTGCGCTTTCTGCTTCATACACTCCCTCAAAGAAGAATTGGCGGCCACACCACCCGCCATGGCAATCCTGGTCACCCCTATCTTTTGAGCAGCTTTGATGGTCTTGGTCACCAAAACATCGACCACGGCCTGCTGAAAGCTGGCTGCGATATCGGCAACATTATAGCTTTCGTTGCGCTGCTTTAGGCTGTTGAGATAGTTAAGTACCGCTGTCTTAAGCCCGCTGAAGCTAAAATCGAAATTGTCCTCCTCCATATAGGCCCGTGGAAACTGCACCGCCTCTGCATTTCCATGCTTTGCTATAGAATCAATAGCCGGCCCGCCAGGATAATTCAATCCCAAAGCCCTGGCCACCTTATCGTAGGCCTCCCCTGCTGCATCATCACGTGTTTGCCCTATAAGGCTGTACTCCCCGTAGTCCTTAACCCACACCAGGTGCGTATGCCCCCCCGACACCACCAGGCAAAGGAAAGGCGGCTCAAGTTCGGGATGCGCAATATAATTTGCACTTATGTGCCCCTCGATGTGGTCCACACCCACAAGGGGCAGGCGAAGGGCATAGGCCAGCGCTTTGGCAATGGACATCCCCACCAGCAAAGCTCCCACCAGTCCTGGCCCGAATGTGACGGCAATGCAATCCAGCTGCTCAAACCCCATCCCCGCTTCCTCCAGCGCTTCGTCGATTATGGGGCTTATCATCTCGACGTGTTTCCGCGACGCTATCTCGGGCACCACGCCACCGTATCGCCTGTGAAGCTCGATCTGGGATGAAATCATATTGCTCAGCACGGTACGGCCGTTTTTTACAACCGCTGCCGAGGTCTCATCGCAGGAAGTCTCTATGGCTAGAATGATAATCTCATCTTTATGTCTTAATACTTCAACCCTTTTTCTCATATCATCAAAATACGCCATAATCGTATCCTCCTTAAAATTAAAACCTCCACTTTTTCTATTCTAAAATGTAACACTCTAACGAATCATACATAACATGATATTGAAGTTAATTAAAAGGAGTGATGATAGGTGGCCAATCTCTTAAGTTTCTTTGGCGGCGATAACAGTATACTTCTACTTATTTTATTGTTATTGCTCTTTAGCGACGGAGGGAAATTCTTCCACGACGATGACTCGCTGTTTTTAATCATTATACTAATCATTCTATTTTGCTTCTGCGGAGGCTTTAAGATTTTCAGCAATGAAGGTTGATAATCCCTAGAACCGCTATAAAACAAGCCCTCCCTACAAAAAGGGATGAATTCCCTGCTTATACGACCAAGGGATAGGACATGAACTTAGCCCTATCCCTGCTTCCATTTTAACCCTTCCAACCATACATAGATACCACCAAGTAAGACACCCACAGCCAGCATCCCTAAAATAAAATGCGTTATTATCCTGACAACAATATCATAGAAAAATTGTTCCGGCACTATCTGTATAAGAATGTCAGCCTGCGGATTAAGCTGCCAAAGGTCGTTATCAAAGAAAATATAATGAAAATAATTCCAGTAGGGCGTAAAATCTTCATTTATCAATCCCAGCAAAGCTCCACTTACCAAAGCTAAAAACACAAGTAAAAGCAAATGGGCTTTAAACAGCCATCTTATCATATCCGCTTTGGTCAATATATAAAGTATAATCAGGAAAAAAATAAATCCAATGATTAAAACTCTCCGCAATTGATATCCCTTCATGAACAATTCCCTGACATCGACCATATGAGCTATTTCACGCTCATTGAATACATATCTCTCCTGCCCCTTGATGACCGCCTTCACGTTCAAATCGGCCCTTTTGCCTCGTATATAATCCAAGAGCGCTTGAGTGACCTCCATGAGCTCCTGCTCGGAGATGCCGATGGCCTCAGGGCGCTTCAGCTTCTCATACTCGGCGCTGTAAAAATCGAGGTCAAAGGCAGAAAGTTCTATGCAAGTAAGCAGCATTATAAACGCCAGTAAAGCTACAGCCGCTAAAGAGACAAAAAATATCACTGTCCTTGATTTGCTCAACTCACCCATCACCACCTATTCCTCCCGTCTTAAACCCAGCGTGCGGCTTATGCTAAAATTCCACATGATGATGGCATCCTCATTGTTATCGCTGTAGTATCCCTTACGCACGCCCACCTCAACAAACCCCAGCTTTTTGTATAAGTTTTGAGCAGCTATATTGGAAGCTCTGACTTCAAGCGTCATCCTGTCTATCCCCATTCGACGGGCTTCCATCATCAAGGCCTTGAGTATGGCTTCGCCTACCCCCTTCCTTCGAAAAAGGGGATGCACAGCTATGTTGGTTATATGGGCTTCATCGACGATGAGCCACATCCCGCCATACCCGATCACAATCCCCAAATGCTCAGCCACTACATACCTGGCACATTTATTCTTTTCCACCTCAAGCACAAAGGATTGCCTTGACCAGGGAACCGAAAAGCACATCTTCTCTATATTCCATACCGCGTCGATATCAGCAGGTGTAATTGGGCGTATGATATACTCGTCCACTAACAGCCCGCCTCCCCATCCTGACGGCGGCTTTCAAACCTCTGTTCGGCCTGTGATTTGCGCAGGTAAAACGGCTGCAGTTCCCAGTAATTTTGGGTATCCCCTGCCAGTGCCCTTTCAAGAGCCAGCCACGCGATGGAAGAAGCCCTTTGCAGAGCATGGGTTGGGGGCGCAAAAACCGCCCGGCTACGCATTCTCTCCTCTATAACGCTTCTGTAAGCAAATATCCCATCGCCGCAAAAGTGGACAGGCTCATCCCACTTGTTGAGCACTTCTATCAATTTCTCAACAGACATAGCCGAATACTCTTCCAGCCTTTCAAGCGCGTTTCCGCTCCATCTATATACCGATGTATACACCTGTGCACGCCTGGCATCCATTATGGGGCAGATGAGCCCCCGGACATAAGCCAAATTAAACGCCAACCCGTCCAGGGTTGGAACCCCTACCACTGGCCTTTTCAACGCCTGAGCCAGCCCTTTGACGGTGGCCACGCCAATGCGCAACCCGGTAAACGAACCGGGACCATGCGCCACGGCAAAAACGTCTATGTCTTTAAGCGCCAGCGAAGCGTCCTCTAAAACCAGTTCCACTACCGGCATCAATTTCATGGAATGGTTTCTCTCCTGATTCAATATGTATTCTGCCAGCAGCCTCTGCTCGTCCACCACAGCCACCGAAATCACAGCAGAAGAAGTCTCCACCGCAAGCACCTTCATATATTTTTCAGCTCCTCTTCAAACCTCGAGTATCGGCCTCCCACCGCATCCACCGTGATCCTTCTTTTTTGGCCATCTCCGACAACTTCTATCTTTACACTCACGTGTTCCTCGGGGCAAAGGTATTCCAAACGTTCGGGCCACTCCACTATGGACACGCCATCGCCGTAGAAAAACTCCTCATACCCCAGGTCCAGCACCTCATCGGGCCCTTTCAACCGGTACAGGTCAAAGTGATAAACCGGTACCCTGCCTTCATACCTGTGCATCAATGTATAAGTAGGGCTTGTAACTACGTCCTTGGCGTCCAATCCCAGAGCAATACCCCTAGTCAACACCGTTTTGCCTGCACCCAAGTTGCCATACAAAAGCACAATATCCCCTGCTTCAAGCAGCTTGCCCATCTTTATGCCCAGTTCCATCGTTTCCTGCTCTGAATGCGTTATAAACACTGCCATAAGACACCATTCCCTGCAAAAATATTATCATGTCTTTATATTATAACCTCAAAAGGGTTATATAACAAGAACAGGGCAAAACAAAAAAATTATCCCTCGCTTATAATGCCGAGGGATAATTGCAACAGGGGATTTAAATCTACATGTGAAGAATAGGCGACACCTTTTTGTATATGAGGAGGGTAATTATGGATACTACTACCGCCTTTAGTATATTAAAAGGTATAACAGCATACACTATATACGTTTTTAAGTCAACTATTGCCTTATTCGCCTGGGACATCATGTTCAATATGGCATCCATGGAATACACCTTTGCATAAAGGGGGATTAAGACGTAATAGTTAGCCAGTGAAGCCAGCAGGGTCATGGTCACGGTGCCCACTGCCATCCCTATGACCGCTCCCTTTTTGGTCTTATTCACCGAATACACTACAGCGGCAGGAACCACAAACCCAATCCCCACGATGAAGTTTGCTAGGTTGCCAACCCCGCCGGTCTCGCTCTTAAAAAAGAAGTGAAGCAGGTTTTTGATAAACTCGATTATAATTCCTGTCACAGGCCCCATGGCGAACCCACCTATGAGGGCAGGCAGATCGCTCAAACCGAACTTAAGAAACGATGGAAAAAGCGGCAGCGGAAACTCGGCAAACACCATAAGCAGAAAGGCAATGGCTGAAAGCAATGAGATTTTGGTAATGTCCCTAACTTTAAAGTTTAACTTTGCACTGCTGTTACATTTTGTCTTGATCATAGGCCATTCTCCTCCTCTATTGGAATTTATAAACTCAATTAAAAAAGCTCCCGAACTATCATCGGGAGCTTTTTGCATACGCAGGAACAATAATACTATCTTCTCCCATCCAGACTGTAACTGTCGGCTCCGGAGTTTCACCGGATCAATCCCTCACTGAGGGACTCGCGGGCTTTACCGCCGGTCGGGAATTTCACCCTGCCCCGAAGATAGTCGACCATTAACTTCATATTCAATTTGTAATAATTATAGTTGATAACCGAAAATTTAGCAAGTACTTTTTGAAGTCAGAGGTTTTTCTAAATTGCATCATAGTAAACTTCATGTTTTCCAGTTCTACAAAATCTGCTTGCAGGCTGGGTGCTTCTGCGTGTGTCATACCCGCTTATTGTAGCAGCAGCATGATCAAGGGGATTGTAACGACAGAAAGCATGGTCGATATCCCAACAAACCTTGACGCCAATTCTGCATCCCCGCCATATTTTTCAGCAAATATTACAGTATTAACTGCGGCAGGCATGGCTGTCAATATTACGCACGTACGCAGTATATCATCGGGAAGCGCAAAAAACCTCAATACTGCCAGAACCAGCACAGGGAGAAAAATCAAACGTACAACGCTGCCATAATAAACCGGGAAACCCAGAAACATTTTCTTAATTGGCATATTTGCAAGCAAAGCACCCACTATCAGCATCGATAAAGGCGAAGTCATAGAACCTACCATGGATGCTGCATTATACAAAGGTGCCGGAAGCCTCAACTGCAGAAGAAATAAAATCATTCCTACAGCAACCGAAATAATAACAGGATGAATCAGTATTTTTTTAAGCGTATCCTTATTGTTTTTACCGGTAAAAACCATAACACCGTATGACAGGGTTAGAATGTTAAAAGGTATAACATATATGGAACCGTAAAAAACACCAATGCTTCCGAAGATGCTTTCCAGCACGGGGAATCCCATGAAGCCACAATTAGAAAATACCGTCACATATTTGAGCACGCTTTTAATCTTGTAGGGATACCTGAAATATAAAAGCCAGCCTACCATCATGGAAAACATATGGATGCCCGATGACAGTAAAAAGATCAACCCCACATTACGAAGCATTTCTTTTGACAAATCAAAATTAAAAGAGGTTATGATTAAAAGTGGCTGAGTAACCTGTAATATGAGTTCGGATAACTTCTTGGTCATATCTCCTGATATAATATTTCTTTTCCTGGCAAAAAACCCGAAAACTATAATCAAAAACAATACAGCTATCTGAGATATAATAACATTGGTCTCCATAAATTTACCCATTTGCTTACAATCCTTTGCTCATTCACTACTTTATATAGTACAGCACATACAGAACGTCCATCTCGGACATATTGCTAAATGCAGGTTTGTATCGATCATTATAGATGCTCAATCTCCGAAAATTCCACCATTCTCTCCTCTCTGTAGGATATATATGCCGCTTCCATAAGTTCAGTCAGTTGTACCCCATCCTCAACCCCAAAGTGAATTTCTGAGCCCCTTAAAATGCCATTTACCCATTGTTGTATAGGGCTGGGTAACGGCTCGGGAAGTTGGGATGGCATCATCCATCCAGAGATTTTGGTTGCAAGCTCGTCAGATATAAGCTTTACCCTGTTTTCTGACCCTCCCACAAAAAGGCTTCCTTTTGTGCCGTAAAGCTCCAACGAAAAAGGACTGCTCTTGGATACAAAACTCGTCTCAACAACGGCTATTGCACCATTTTCAAATTCTATAACGCACACCGCGTTGTCCTCTACCGGCCTATTGGTAAAGCTGTTAAACATAGACGTTATGCGTAAGGGTTTCCCTAATATCCATCTGCAAAGGTACATGGGATGAGCTCCCAAATCGATCATCGCCCCTCCGCCACATTGCACGGGGTCATAGAAATACTGCGGCAACCAATTGCTAGAAGCGCCATCATGGGCATTGCGTACTCTCATCAGCGTAATATCACCCAGCAGCTTCTCATCCACCACTTTTTTTGCAAAAAGGTTGGCAGGCCTTGTCCTGTGAGGAAATGAGATACAAAATTTGACCCCCGCATCCTTCACGGCCTTTGCAATTCTTTCTGCTTCTTTTGTCGTAATAGCCATAACTTTTTCGGTAAAGATGTGTTTTCCTGCTTTGGCAGCTGCAATCATAATTTCCGGATGCATGTTTGTGGGGGCGTTTACACATACCGCATCCACATCTTCCCTAGCAAGAAGGGTATCAAGATCAGCTACAAACTCTGCTCCTAGCTCTTCTGCCCATTGTTTCCCCCTGGTTTGGTCTTCATCCCACACCGCAGTGATAACCACATCGGGCAAGGACCTTAATTCGTTGGCATACCCAGTTGCGTGTACATGCCAACGGCTGAGCATCGCCACCCTCAACATATTTTATACCCCCAATACAATCAATTGTTTAATATTGGTATAATGGCCTTATGCACAACAGCCTCATTATGCTCTTGGGGCTTATTCCCTCTTAAACACCAGATTGCCATCGATGAATACCCACTGCGTCTTGGAGCGCACATCCAGCGGATGGCCATCGAAGATTACCACATCGGCATCCTTGCCTTCCTCCAGGCTTCCTACCCTGTCATCCAGGCCAGTTATCTGAGCGGGGTATATAGTTATGGCCTTTAAAGCTTCCATCTCATCCATCCCTTCCCGCACTGCTATGGAAGCGCAAACCGGTAGATACTGAATAGGGATTACCGGATGGTCGGTCATAATGGCCACCTTAAGCCCTGCTTTAGATAGAATAGCAGGCGCTTTAAATGTGAGGCTCTTAAGCTCCACCTTGCTTCGGTCAGCAAGCAATGGCCCCACAATCACCTTGGCTTTCTCTTCCAGCAAGAAGTCAACTATTCTGTGGCCTTCGGTACAATGGTCCAGCGTAAAATCTACATTGAACTCTTTTGCAATCCTTATAGCAGTAAATATATCATCGGCTCGATGAGCGTGGATCTTAAGCGGTATTTCACGATTTAAAACCTTGACCAGTATCTCCATCTTCAGGTCTCTATCTGGCATTTTATCAGGGTTCTTTTGCCCCAGCTCCAGCTTGCGCTTGTACTCCTGCGCTTGAATGAAAGCCTGCCTCAATATGGCAGCGGTGGCCATCCTGGTAGAAGGCGCCTTATGCTGCCCGCCGTATACCCGTTTGGGATTCTCACCAAAGGCCACCTTTAGCGCCAATGGTGCCTTGATCACCATATCATCCACCCTGCGCCCGTAGGTTTTAAGGGCTGCAAACTGCCCGCCTATGACGTTGGCGCTTCCCGGGCCGGTAACCACAGTAGTAATCCCATGCTCTCTGGCCTCACGAAAACTGTTATCTTCCGGATTTATGCCATCGATAGCTCTAAGATGTGGGGTGACCGGATCTGTCATCTCGTTTCCGTCTGCACCTTCAGACCCTATTCCATCCTCCCACATTCCTATATGGCAATGGGCATCCACTATTCCCGGCATAACCCACATTCCCTGTGCATCAATTACCTCGAAATTTTCGGGAGGATCTATGTGTTCGGCTATCTTCTTGATCTTGCTCCCCTCAATCAATATATCTCCCTTATCATAGTTTTTATCGGCCATGGTAAGTATCCTGCCATTTTTGATGAGCACGTTCATTTTATCTCCTCCCCCAATTTATATGTCACATGGACGAATCTATATAAGCCCGTGATCAGCAAAGCTAAAGTACTTGCCATCGGCCACAATGATGTGGTCCAATACCTTTATAGATATGGTCTCAAGGGCAGCAACTATCTTTCGCGTCACGTTTAAGTCAGCCTGGGAAGGCTCCAGCGATCCACCGGGATGATTGTGAGCCAAGATGACGCTGTGCGCCTGATGCCGTAGTGCAGCCTCTACAATCAATCTGGGATATACCGGCGCTTGGTCAATGGTACCTTCGTGAACCAGGCAAGGGTGATTGACCCTGTTTTGGGCATCCAGGCACACCACATAGAAGGCCTCATACAGCCTGCCAGAAAACAGCGCGACCAAATACTCTCCCGCCTTGGCCGTGCTATTTAGCTGAGGTTTTTTGCCCCATTTATCTTTGAAATAAATCCTGGCCAGGGACGGTATAAGGGTCAACAGCACAGCGGAATTCTTGCCAATACCAGGCACAGACATCAAATCAGCCGGATCGGCTTCAAACACTGCCGACAGAGAACCATATCTCTTCAGCAAAGCATGGGCCAGTTCGTTGGTATCCTTTCTGGGCACCGAATAAAACAACAAGAGCTCTAAAATCTGATGAGGCTCAAAGCTGTCAAGCCCTTCCCTCAAAAATCTGTTTCTAACCCTCTCCCTGTGTCCCTCATGCACCGGTACCACCCGTCCAAAAAGTAATCGTGTAAAACGCCCGTCAACAGCCCCCTGCGGGCAAAAACTCAAGCAGCGCCAATCTAGACGGCATTAAGAAAATCATTTATAAACCCGGGCAATACAAAACAGGCATGAAACAAATCGCTTGTAAAATATCGCGTGTTTAATCCATTCGCTCGGCTCAAATCGGCTGTTAAATATTGATATGCATTGGAAGCCATTGTAAAGCTCCACAGCCCGCTTGGATACGTGGGAATACACGCCAAATAGGGATTGACATATTTAAACAGACTTCTCAATAGGTTTCTTACCCTTTTCATGACATCCTTGTTGTAAAAAGGAGATCCTGACTGGACGTTTAAAACCCCCTCCGGTTTTAAAGCCTTAAAGCAATCGCTGTAGAATTGATACTCAAACAGCTACCGCCGGCCCTATGGGATCCGACGAATCCACTATTATCACGTCGTATTCCTCTTTTTTGGATTTAATAAACTCAAGGCCGTCCTGAATGAACAATTTCAGACGTGGATTGTCAAAAACAGAGGCGCTTTCGGGGAAAAACTTGCATACAGCATCGATCACATCCCTATCGATCTCAACGAGATGCACCTCTTCAACCTCTTTGTGCTTGAGCACCTCTCGCGCTGCTCCCCCATCTCCTCCTCCTATTATTAACACCCTTTTGGGAGAAGGATGGGTCAGCAATGGAATATGGGAAATCATCTCATTATAGATGAATTCATCCTTCTCGGTAATCTGAATGGCGCTGTCCAAAATAAGCGCACGCCCATAATCCTCCAGTTCCAACACCTGCAACCTTTGATACTTGGTTTGTTGTTCATAAAGCACCTTCTTTACCTTCCAATGGAGCCTGTATCCTGGTGTTTCCTCTTCCACATACCAAATACTCACTCCCTCTCTCTCCTCCTTTCATCCTCCAACAATTTGGTTTGCATGCATTCCTTGCAAAATCCAAATATCTCAAAACTGTGGTCAGTTGGGACAAACCCCTCCTTTATTGGCATGTCCCTAAGCGGGCAATAGTCCACGCACTGTATTTTACCACAGCCTTTGCAAATCAAGTGATGGTGATGTTTCCCACCCATCAGCTCATAATAAGCGGCGCCCTGATCAAATGTTATCTTGCGTACTATGCCCTCCTGCACAAGCATATCCAGATTTCTGTATACGGTAGAGAAGTTGATGCCAGGGTTTATCTCCATGACCTTTTCAAAGATATGCTGTGCCGTGGCCAAAGGCCTTTCCATTTCCATGAACACATCCAGTATAGCCTGCCGCTGCTTAGTAAGCTTATACCCCCGCTGCTTCAGCTGTTCGGTAAATTCGTTTTTATTTCCCATCCACAAAACCCCTTTCCCCAATTTCCAAGCCGTCATAAATACAAAAGCCCTTATATGCTTATATACGCGACACTTCCGCACCATTCCTGCAAAAGTCAACCATTCGTATTTCCCATCTTTCCTGAAAAGCCGAAACCGCCTCCTTCATTCTATCGATAAAAGTCACGTTCCCTTCGTCCAAAATAGCAACAAGGGCAGGACCTGACCCGCTTAAAAACACGCCCTTTGCACCCCATTTCCCGGCATAAAAAAATATATCGTCCCAGTGTGGAATGAGGGCTTTTCTGTAAGGCTGATGCAACCTGTCCTGCGTAGCAACCGCAAGCATTTCTGACCTACCAGTTAAAAATGAGGCAACCAAAATTGCCGTACGGCTTATGTTAAACACAGCATCTTTAACCGGAATGGCGTCAGGAAGTACCTGCCTGGCTTGGACAGTGCTCAACTCAAAATCGGGTATCATCACCGCCAGCTTTATCCCTGGAGGTGGATCCATCTTTACATACAGAACCTCCTCACCTTCCAAACAAGCTGCCGTCATCCCCCCCACTAGGGCAGGAACCACGTTGTCAGGATGCCCGTCAGCCTGGACAGCCAGTTTCAACAGTTCATGCAAGCCCAGCCTAAACCCAGTCAAAGCATTGGCGGCAACCATACCACCTACAATACAGGCCGCACTACTGCCCAATCCCCGAGCAACAGGAATTTCGTTGATTAGGGTCATCCGTATACCTTTAGGGCGATAACCCACCACATCGAAAACCTTCTGCATAGAGGAATACACCAGATTGGTCTGGTCGCAGGGCACCTCATTGCAGCCTTCGCCCACCACCTTTATGTATAATTCTTCGCCGTATTCTTCCACTTCTATTGTGTTGTATATATCAATCGCTATCCCTAGACAATCAAAACCTGGTCCAATATTGGCTGTTGTAGCCGGTACCTTAACCCTTACCACATACTTTTCCTCCTGTTTGAATACTCCCACTTTTCTTTAGGAAATTGTACCACAATTTTAGCTATACTACAACCTTTATCGTCCATTTATACATTGCAAAATATTTTAAAAAGCGTTTTATCCGAAGCCACATCGTTTATATATTTATAGAGAATGATTACTATTCCCGGAGGGGAGTGGTGTGCCGTGTGGTATTACATCTTAGGCGCCATCGTAGTCATTCTCATAGTCGTCTATTTCGTCAAAAAGAAAAATTCTACTGTTATGCAGGAAAACCCATTAGAAAAATATCTGCATCAGGAAGCCATTGTAACCGAACCCATAAGCGACACTCTAGGAACAGGTAAAGTAAAAATTGACGGCATCGAAATCCAAGCCAGACGAAAAGGCCCAGGAGTCATAGACGTGGGTACAAAAGTTGAGATCATTGAAGTGGGCAACAGCACTTGTGTTGTAAAGGTAAAGGAAGAAAACTCACAGACCAACGCAAAAAATTGACAATATACAAAAGAAACTGGTCAATGTGTATAAAAGTCATTCAATAAAACAAAACGGGATGAACCAGGTAGGTATAGCTGGCCTCATCCCGTTTTCTCATTATTTGCAGCTCTCAAACGCATACGCTGTACAAAACACCCCACTTCATCAGGCATATTGAAGCTTACCAACGGCTGGCAGCTGCTTTACAAATTTATAAAAATCCTCATACGAACCCTTATAGGTAGACTCAATGGGTTCATCGGTCCTGTGTATCAGGTAATCGGTAATCAAAAAGGTCTTCATGCCAAGTGAAGCAGCCACAAGGTCTTCCTGAACATCATTCCCCACCATGATGCACTGGTGAGGTTGTTTGCCGATATCTTTTAAAACCTCCTGGTAAAAGGCTACATTGGGCTTGCAAAAGCGGTTATTTTCATAACACGAGATATATATAAAATCCTCTGGCTTAAAGCCTGCCCATTGAATTCGATGAACAATAGCCTTTCTGGGGAAGAGGGGGTTTGTGGCTATGGCCACGTCATACCCCTTTTCTTTCAATATGCGCACGCTCTCCCGCATGAAAGGCACATCCCCCACGCACTTTCGAGTGTTTAAAAAACCCTCATCATAAAAAGCGTCAAACCTGTCTTTATATATGTGAATCTTGTCCTCTCCCACCAGCTTTGCAAAGCTCTCCATAAACACCTCTTCATTGGTCCGCTGTCCGGTGTTGTTGATCATCTCCTTTGTAGCTGCCCATACATATTTGACCAGGCGTTCGGGCTCTATCAAATCGCTAAACACCTTTGACATTTCCTTAAAATACAGCACCGTAAACTCATCTATATCCATGGGAAGCAGGGTCCCATCAAGGTCAAACAGAAAAGTGTCGACCCCCCTCAAGTCCATCCCTCCTCTCACTTGGCCCTGGCCATCACTCCATCCACCAGCCTGTCCATCTTATCTTCAGCATCTTTGAGGCTTTTACCTACAGTGGAGAAATAAAACTTTATCTTGGGTTCGGTGCCAGAAGGCCTTACGGCAAACCACGAGCCATCGGCCAGGGTATAGCGCAACACGTCAGACGGCTGAGACATGGCTATGGGCAACACCTTACCCTCATCTACATGATAAGCCTTTAAATCCTTGTAATCCTTAATAACAGTAACCCTTACTCCTCCCACATCGAGGGGCGGATTGGCACGGAAGTCCTCCATGATGGCCTTTATCCTTTCCATGCCTTCCTTGCCTTCCAGATAGACAGATTTCTGCGTCTCATGATAATATCCAAACCTTTTCCACAGCTCTACCAAACCATCATACAGCGTCATACCCCTCGATTTATAATAAGCGGCCATCTCACAAGCCAGCATAGAGGCTATAATGCCGTCCTTGTCCCTCACAAAATCGCCTGCCAGGTAACCATAGCTCTCCTCGTATCCAAATAAAAACACCTTATCGCCCGTCTCTTCAAATTCCTTGATCTTCTCGCCTATAAACTTAAAGCCCGTATAGGTATCCACCGTCTCAATCCCATATGATTTGGCGATCTCCCGACCCATCTCGCTGGTCACAATGGTCTTGATTACGGCTCCATTGGACGGCAGCTTACCTGCCCTTTGCAGTGACCCAAGCACGTAGTTGACCAGCAATGCGCCCAACTGATTGCCGGTCAGCACCACATATTTGCCCTCTTTATCCTTCACCACAACCCCTAACCGGTCGCTATCCGGGTCAGTACCTATTATTATGTCAGCGTCGTGTTTTTTGGCAAGCTCTATAGCCAAAGCAAAAGCTTCCGGTTCCTCCGGGTTAGGATATTTTACGGTACGAAATTCAGGATCAGGCAACTCCTGCTCTGGAACCACTATGACGTTTTTAAACCCCAGCTCTCCAAGCACACGCCTTACCGGCTTGTTGCCGGTTCCATGCAATGGGGTATAAACGATCTTGAGCTCCTTTCCAACCTCTTTAACCAGCTCCTTATTTATGCAGAGCTGCTTTACCCTCTCGATATAGCGGCTTAGCACATTTTCTCCTATGATGTGGAAAAGCCCCCGGGCCTCAGCTTCTTCCCTGGTGATGGTTTTGATGTCCTCAAAGCGCTCTACGGCATAAACTTCTTTTATGATTTCCTCAGAACGGCTGGGAGGCACCTGTCCCCCATCCTCCCAGTATACCTTGTAGCCATTGTAAGCGGGAGGGTTGTGGCTGGCCGTTATGACCACCCCGGCAATGGCGCCCAGCTCCCTCACGCTAAACGACAGCACCGGAGTAGGCTGCAGCTCATCATATAGATAAGTTTTAATCCCATTGGCGTTCAAGACCAGCGCCGTCTCCAGCGCAAACTCCTTTGACATCCTCCTGGAGTCATAGGCAATCACGACGCCTCTGTTCATGGCTTGTGGCCCTTGTTTCTTTATATAATTGGCCAGACCCTGGGTGGCCCTGCCGACGGTATACTTGTTCATCCGGTTGGACCCCGCACCTATGATTCCACGGAGCCCGCCAGTGCCAAACTCCAAATCCTTGTAAAATCGATCCTCCAGCTCCTTTTCATCGTGGGCTATGGCCGCCAATTCTTCCTTTGTCGCTTTATCTATTACAGGGCTTTCCATCCATAACCTGTATCTCTCTCTGTAATCCATCCAAACTCCCTTCCTTTCTTCTAGCGTATTTCATAAGTTGCCGGTTTTATTGTTCAACAAGCAAGAAAGTTTTATTTATGTAAGCCATGCACATGGTTTAAATATCGCTTAACTCCTTTTCTACCAGACTCTTTAAATACCTTCCAAACTCTTCCTTGAGGTCCTCTCTGCGGAGAGCAAACTCCACTGTGGCCTGCAGATAGCCCAGCTTGTGTCCAACGTCATACCTTTTACCCTCAAACTCATAGGCATATATGGCTTCTTCCGAAGCCAGAGCCTGTAGCGCGTCGGTGAGCTGTATCTCCCCTCCGATCCCGGGCGGGGTATTGGCCAGGTGATAAAATATCCTGGGCGTGATGATATACCGCCCCAGAATCGCCAGTGTCGATGGCGCCTTATCGGGATCGGGCTTCTCAACAAGCCCCTTTACCTTATAAACCCTGTCTTCAATCGGTATGCCGTTGACGATGCCGTACTTGCTGACATCTTCCTTAGGCACATGCTGACATCCAAGCACGGTGGTCTTATATTCATTGTAAACCTCGATGAGCTGCTTTAAACAAGGGGTCTTAGAGTAGACGATATCATCGCCCAACAGCACCGCAAAGGGCTCGTCCCCTATAAAGGAACGGGCGCAGTATATGGCATGGCCCAAACCTTTGGGCTCCTTCTGGCGTATGTAGTGAATGTCCACCATGTTTGAAATATCATCTACCAGCTTGAGCAGGTCTTCCCTATTGCCCTTGCGAAGGGCCTCTTCCAGCTCCAGTGAACGGTCGAAGTGGTCCTCAATAGACCTCTTGTTTCTGCCGGTAACGATGAGAAACTCCTCTATTCCCGACTCAATAGCCTCCTCTATTATATACTGTATAGTGGGCTTGTCAACGATGGGCAACATCTCTTTGGGCTGGGCCTTTGTGGCCGGCAAAAACCTGGTTCCCAACCCGGCCGCCGGAATGATGGCTTTTCTTATCTTCATCCTACATCCCCCATTTCTCTACTACTTTAATCCGTTTTTGCCTTCTGTCCTTTCTGAAAATCATACCAAAGATGATCATCCATCATAATAATATTTTACATCTTATGTTAATTTTTCTCAATAACCAGCCTGTATCCAGTATAAGACTCAAACTCCTTTTTAACATCATCAAAAGCCTCACAATCCCAATCATCCACAGGTACAACCCTAACCTCCTTTTCCAGCTGAAAAAAGCCAGGGTTCTTTTTTAAACGCAATCCCTTTTGCTCCAGCAGCCGCCTTGCCAGCTTGATGATCTCGTTCTGGTTGGGATTAGGGTTGATCCTCATAGGCCATCCAGTCTTCTCCTCAAGCTGCAATATGATGTCCCGGTATCGCTCGCCTATCTCCGGAGAGATAAAGGACAGCTCTATGTAGGGCCCCTTTTCATCCCGCTTCAGCCCCTTTTTGTAAAGCCTGTGGGGCTTTCCTGCAAAGGTTTCTTCTATAAGCCTGAAAGCTCTGTTCTGCTCCATCTGGCCGGGCTGCGCAGCCACCGGCTCAGGTGCTTTTGGTTCTGTGTGCCCTTCAATGACCAGATCAAGGCCGGTTGCCTCGCTGAACCGTTTTCTTATATCCTCAATATCCACATCCCCTTCAATGGAGGCTTTAAAATACCCCTGAGCACGGTAATACGATAAACTTCCCGACAGATAAGCACCCTCAGGCAAAAGGCTTACAAGCAGGTCCTCTGCAGCCTCCAGATTGCACTCCCGGTTAAGCTCAACCCGCCAGCCGGTTAACTTCTCGAACTGCTCGATTTCGTCCCTGTACTTCTGGGCCGCAACCTTGGGAAATTTGAAGTAAAGCAGTGCAACCTTTTCATCAAACCTGGCCCCCTTTTTATACAATCCCGTCTCGGGCGGGAAAAACTCATCCACCAGTGCAAGCATACGGTTAACCTCCATCGGCCCTTGAAGCTCTTGTAACCGCTGGGCAACTTGCTCTTCAGACAGCGGCCGATACAAAAAAGGCCTCCAGCTATCGGATTCAAAATAGTCGGAATGCAACAGTACATCCACCAGCTTGCTTATCTGTTCCTGTGTCGGCTCCTTTCCTGACCAGATCTTGAGCAGCTCTTCGAGGCTGTAAGCCCTCTTTTGCCCGCCGTGCTCCATTATATGCCTCCACAGGATCTCTATATCCCCTTTTTCGGGGAAAGCCTCTCTATTGAGCGAAGGAATTAAAGCCCTTTCAAGCTGCTTTCTGGGGCGCCCGATGTGAAAATCATACGCTTCGCCATTCCTCGGCACATAAACCCTGCCCCAGAAATCGGCCTGTATCTCCTGGCCCAGGTGCTGTATGACCTCTTCCTGCCCGTGGACCAGGAAAATCTGGCGCGGAGACAGGGCATGTACCAACCCTATGAGCTCGGTCTTATCGGCATGGGCAGATAAGTTGTACCTGTCAACCTGGCACTTGACAGGGATCCGCCTTTCACCCAGTGCGAGAAACCTCTCCTCACAAGGAGCGTTTACCAGGTCAAGCAACTGACGGCCAGGGGCTTCCTCATCCTGATAACCCGTTATGGCGATGGAGTTTTTGTCATCCCCCACCAGCTTTTCGGCATACCACTGGCTTGGCCCACCGGTCAACATGCCGGAACTGGATATTATGCAGCATGGTTCCGAAAGCCCCGCTATCACTTCACGCTCTCTGGGGTCGGCTACGGGTTGTATCCAGTCATCAAAAAACACCTCTTTATCCTTCCATACCCTCTTGGCCAAACTGCTGCGGAGATAATTGGGATTCAAGCGGTACATCCTGCACACTTCTCGCACCATGCCGTCAACAAAAACCTTAAACCTAGGCAGCTTCCCCCTGTTCATGGCCCGCTTCAGCATGAGTATAACCTCTTGAGCGCGCCCTATTGCAAAAGCGGGTATCAGCACTTTTCCACCTCTATCTATGACCTCCCCCACCATCTGGATAAGGCGTTCCTCCTCCATCTGGCGGTTGGCATGGAGCTTGTCCCCGTAAGTGCCTTCCAATATGGCCACGTCGGGCCTAAGCTTAGGGATTGAAGCCCCGCTTACCGTATACTGGTTGACCAGCGAGATGTCCCCTGAATAGAACACGCTGCCTTCTTTGCCCTGTATGTAGATGCAGCTTGCACCAACGATGTGCCCTGCGTGATAGAAGGTAACCTTTAGCTCAGCATCCTTAAAGGGCTGTATTGCATATTCGGGCGAAAAACACAGTATCCTGTCCATCATCTGCTTTACGTGAACCTCTGCATAGATAGGGATCTCGCCTTCCTGCTGTTCCATAACCTTTAAGCTGTCATAAAGCAGGATACGTACCAGGTCCTTGGTGGCATGGGTCATATAGATGGGGGCATGAGGATACTCCCTGCTTATCACGGGAAGGGCTCCCGTATGGTCCAGATGGGCGTGGGTGACAAACACGGCATCCACACCGCCCTTTTCTTGAATAACGCGAAGATCAGGAAGACTATCCTTAGATGAGTCCATCCTGACCCCCGCATCTAGAAGAATATTCTTATTGTCTATGCGCAATAGATAGCAGCTGGCCCCCACTTCGGCAGCTCCACCGCAAAAGATCAATTCCATCCATCAACATCCTTCCGTAACGTCCTAGATTTCTTGCTATGATTTGCGCTGATTTACGCATCAAACCACTTCCCGGCTTTCGTTCAAATTATAGCACAATCAACAGGTAAAAACAAACCGCTAGAAAAGGCATAAAAACCTGCCTTGCCCTAAATCCGCCCTTTATACCAAATACTACCATCGAGCTGCTGTATGCCTTACAGAAATATTTTGCTGAACTAACCTGGGAAAATTCATACAAAACATAGCAGTACCAATTGTAAATTTACCCCACAACTGGTATAAATATACTTAACTTCGATCAGGAGGGCAAATCCATGCTCAGAATAAACAACCTGTCCAAGAGCTATAACAGAGGAGCCATCAAAGCCGTTGACAACCTCAACCTCCACATAAAACCTGGCGAGATATTCGGCTTTTTAGGTCCTAATGGTGCGGAAAAGACCACCACGATAAAGATGATAGTAGGCCTTTTAAACCCGGATGAGGGCAGCATAATCGTCAACGGTTATGATAACCAGAAATACTCAATAGAGGCCAAAAGATGCATTGGATACGTACCCGA
Source organism: Caldicoprobacter faecalis (assembly GCF_900115765.1). Classification (NCBI taxonomy): domain Bacteria; kingdom Bacillati; phylum Bacillota; class Clostridia; order Caldicoprobacterales; family Caldicoprobacteraceae; genus Caldicoprobacter; species Caldicoprobacter faecalis. Next base: position 68,090 of record NZ_FOXR01000005.1, read on the forward strand.
CAGTCCAACAGGATACGACCGCTTGACAGAAATAGAGTACCTCAACTTTATGGCTAATGTATACCAGGTACCATCCAGCCAGCGAAAAGAGAGGATCAATTATTTCTTGGAAATGTTCGACCTCACCGATGGCGCAGAGGACCTGATCAAGAGCCACTCCCATGGCATGAAGCAGAAAATCGCGCTGGCAGGTGCCCTTGTTCACAACCCGGCCCTTTGGATAATGGATGAGCCCATGGTGGGCTTGGATCCCAAGTCCTCCTATCTGCTCAAAGAACTCATGAGACAGCACTGTCAAAATGGCAACACCGTCTTTTTCTCCACCCACATACTGGAAGTGGCAGAAAGGCTGTGCGATAGGATAGGCATAGGCATAATCCACAGAGGTAAATTGATAACGGTGGGCACGCTGGACGAGCTGCGCCGCGGTGAGCAGGCTGAAACCTTGGAAAACATATTCCTGGAGTTGACAGAGCAGTGAAACCGTTTATCAGCTTACCAAAAACAAGCCTCAACGTTAACTTTGGCATTTCAGCTCTACGCTACAGGTTCACAAAGGAAAAGGACCGCCTGTGGGAACCGGTTTTAATAGGTTTGTCCATAATCCTGGGCGGAGGTTCTATAATATCCCTTTATACCATGTTTCTGTGGGGAGGGAGTATACATTGGCAGTAAACTATTTTGCGCAAAAAATGCCTGAAGACAACCCCGAACAATTCGTACGGGAATTGATAGTTTCCCAGGCCGGTGTCATCCAGTCCATAGGCAGAAGGTTCCCTCCCAGCCTGTGAGCCACTTATGGGCTGGTCAAGCAGGGATTAGATGGCTGGGCCTATTTCCTGCTGTACTGCCTGGTATCGGCATTGCTATTTGTGTTGCTGCTATGGTTGGGTAACGTGATATTTTACAAGGGGTTGCTGGCCGGTCAAGAGGTAAGCCGCAAAAGGAAGCACCTGTCAACGGAAAAGATAAGCGCAAAAGCCGACAAAGTCTCAACCCCTGTAGCGACACTGTTCTGGAAGGAATGGAAGCTGTTTATGAGGACGCCCGTCTATGCCATGAACGGGCTGGCAGGTATGGTGATGGTACCTTTTCTCATGTTTATGCCCTTTATAACCAGAGGCGAAGAAATGAAGGAAATACTGTTATATACAAGGCAACCGGAATACCTCATGTTAACCACCCTGGGCGGGGCCGCAGTCGCCTTGTTTACATCGAGCATCAACATCGTAGCGTGTACCTCCATTTCGAGGGAAGGCCGAACGTTTTGGATATCAAAGATAATCCCCGCACCGGCAAAGCAACAGGTTACCGCCAAGCTGCTGCACAGCATGGCCATATCATGCCTGGGCATACTGGTTACCGTCACAGCACTGGGAATGGTGTTCAAACTATCTCTGCTGAGGCTACTTGTAATATTTGTACTGTGCTTGCTGGGCAATCTGTTGCTCAACGCGCTCAACCTGCTCATCGACCTTTTGCGCCCAAAGCTTAAATGGAACGACCCTCAGGAAGCCGTAAAGCAAAACCTGAACGGGTTGTTCAGCATCCTGTTTACCTTTGCTGCTTTAGCGGTATTTGCCGTTCTAACAGTTCTTCTCGTCAAAGCAGGGATTTCGGAATGGTTGATATACGCCATACTGGGACTTGTGATGGGCTTGCTGGCCATTCCCAGCGCAGCATCCCTGTACGCCATGGCAGGAGCTCAGTACAAAAAAATAGAGATATAGTTTACATGATGGTCCTTTTACGGAGATAGCGGTGTATTTCCAACAAAAATTCATCGGCAAACAGCTCGACATTGCGCTGTTCTATCCCGGCACCAATTTTAAGCAGCTGCTTTCTGGTGACTGGCTTGATGGCCGCTATTCGTTCAAGGGTGCTGTCGTCAAAGACCGCCTGGCGCGGCACACCTGCTTTCTTGGCAATCCTTTCCCTCACCCTCTTTAGGACATCGAGAAGCGCCTCGTCTGCCTTGTCATCTCCTCCGGCGTCAGAGACATCCCCTTGAACATTCAGAATGCTCTTTAGCAGGTCATCTATGAACTTTCTCTTGGTCCCATCGGCAGCCGAACCGCACACGCTACAGTTGCCGCATTTAGTAAATGTAGGCTCTTCGTTAAAATACTGGAGAATATTGTACCGCAGACACCTTTTGCTCAAGCAGTATTCCACCATCTTATCCAGCTTTTCAAGCTCCACCTTTTTGTGCTGATCTATCTCTTCCTGAGTGAGCTCAAACTTCCTGCCATTCAAAAATGGATAGACCACTCCGCTTTTCAGCTTTACGTAGTTGTACTCGATCAACTTTCGCAATGCGCTGTGCAGAATTTGCTTTGATATATTGCCTTTAAGTAGCGCTTCAAGGCTGATCCCTTTGTCGCCCGCCTTAAGCACCCTGTTATAGACGCTTTCCACCAGGGTTACAGAGGGATAGTTTATATTTATAAGAGCCCGGTTGAGATGGTAATCGTCCTCAGAATACAAGAGTATACAGCAAGCAAGCTTGCCATCCCTCCCGGCCCGGCCTACTTCCTGATAATAATGTTCCAACGACCTGGGCATATTGTAATGTATTATATACCGTATGTCACTTTTGTCGATGCCCATTCCAAAAGCATTAGTAGCCACCATAACCAAGGTCTTGCCTTGGCTGAAGGCCTCCTGAGCCACAACCCTGTCTCGGCTGCTCAGCCCTGCGTGATACATGCCAGCCGGTACGCCCCTGCTGATCAGCAGCTCATAGACGTCCTCAACGGTTTTTCTGGTAGCGGCATAAATGATGCCCGCCTTGCCAAGATTCTTCTTAACATACCTCAGCACAAACTCCTGCTTGTCCCGTGGCCTCTCGACCCTGAACTCCAAATTTGGCCTGTCAAAACCGCTTACAAACAGCTTATACCTCTTTAAATCGAGTAACCTGATTATATCCTGCTGCACGCGCCGGTTGGCAGTAGCCGTAAAGGCAGCTACCACGGGATTACCCACCTGCTCAATTAAATCTTTAATTTTCAAATAGGCAGGACGAAAATTGTGCCCCCACTGGGATATGCAGTGTGCCTCGTCTACCGCCACAAACGATACGTCCACTTCTTTGAGTATATCCATAAACCCCTCTGAATAAAAGCGTTCGGGGGCAATATACACGATCTTGTACTTTCCCTGGCTTAAGCCATACATCCGCCTGGCAATCTCTTCTTCCGAGAGGATGCTGGTTATAAAAGTAGAAGGGATACCACGCTGGATCAGCTGATCCACCTGATCTTTCATCAAGGATATAAGGGGTGATATCACCAGGGTGGTACCTGGGAAGATGACAGCGGGCAGCTGGTAGCACAGCGATTTTCCGCTCCCGGTCGGAAATATCGCAATGGTATTTTCGCCTCGCAGTATGCTCTCCACCACTTGTCGCTGGCCGGGACGAAAATCATCATATCCAAAGTATTCCCGCAAACATTTGTATAACAATTCTGACTGACTCATCAGAGATTACACCCTTTTGATTCTTCGTTAGCTCGATAGTTGTCGGCTGCCATCCCCTCGCTGAAAACGAACTTTCACTGCTATGGCGAGATCGCTGTGCCATTGCCCCGTCGCCCAGCACAGGGGACCGCTATTAATAGTCTATATATAAACATTTACAAAATCAATAAGTTATCATAAAAATTGCCAATTTGCTGTTTCCTTGGCCAAAAATTTATTAAAATGTTACAAAAACCGATAAATCAAACGCCAACGAGAACTCTGCCCTTAAGGGGCAGCACATCCACTGTCAAGTATCCCTCTTCGATGAAGAACGCTGTCTCACCATTTATCACATCTATTAACTTGCTCACCCCCCATCTTTGCATATCGAGCTTTACAGTATAAGCCCTGTACCGACTGCGGTTTATAATTATAAGCGCAAAGCCATTGCTGCGCTGGCGTCCAAACACATCTTTGCCTTCTCTAATGCAGCGGACAAAAGCGTATACATCTCCCTCATAGTAAATCGGGATAAACTCCCCCGTCCTCAGGGCATCCATGCCGTTTCTCAGGGCAGCAACCCTTTTATACCACTCCACCAGTTCCCTATCCTCACGTCCCCAGGGATAAGTGCGCCTGTTGAAGGGATCGCTATAGCCCGACAGCCCCGCCTCGTCTCCGTAGTATATGCAGGGCACCCCGGGAAACGTCATCTGAAGCAGCGATACTAGCTTGAGCCTTTGGATGGCCAGCCTTTCCTGCTCCTCGGTCAAAACGTAATGGGCTTGTTGGTCCCGCGACAGGGTATGCTGGGGTGGCGCCTCCCCCAAAAGCGTCTTTATCCTAGGCACATCGTGTGATCCTACCAGGTTCATAAGCGAATAAAAGCATTCAACCGGATAATTTTCGTAAAGGCTCATGATGGCCCTGTTGAAATAGGCCGCATCCCACTCCCCTAAAAAAAATTTTAAAACCATATCCCTGAAGGGATAGTTCATCACCGAGTCCAGCTCCTCGCCCAGCAGATATTCCTTTCTCTTGTCATAGCTTACCTTTCTGGAGGCATCTTCCCATACTTCCCCGATTATAACAGCCTCCCGGTCCACCTCTTTTACGGCCTTTCTAAATGCTTTCAAAAACTCATCGGGCAGTTCGTCCACCACGTCCAGGCGCCAGCCTTTTGCGCCCTTCTTAAGCCAATACTTGGCCACAGCGTCTTCATCATGAATAATGTAATTTTGATACGATGGCTCCATCTCGTTTACGTTGGGTAGCGTGTCTATTCCCCACCAGCACTCATACACATCGGGATAGCGTATAAATCGGTACCAGGGGTAATAAGGTGAATCCTTGGACTGGTAAGCCCCCAGCGTGGGATACCTGCCGTTTTTATTAAAATACATGCTATCGCTGCCGGTATGGCTGAATACTCCATCCAGGATGATGTATATGCCTAACTCCTTGGCTTTTTGGCAAAGTTCTTGGAAGATTTCCTCATCCCCAAACATGGGGTCTATCTTTTTATAGTTCCCCACATCGTACTTGTGGTTGGAATAGGCCTCAAAAATGGGGTTGAGGTACAGGGCGCTGACCCCCAGCTCCTTAAGGTAAGGCAATTTCTTTATTATACCCAGCAGGTTTCCCCCAAAGAAATCGTTGCACAATATCTTCCCAGTAACCGGATCCGGCTTATAGTTGGGCACTTCATACCAGTCCTGGTGTATGATGCAATCGTCCCTATAAACGAGCGGTCGTCCGTCCTCGCTCCCGTTATAAAACCGGTCCACAAATATCTGATACATGATGCTGTCCTTGAACCAATCCGGGGTCTTAAAGCCCCGTTTATAGACCGTCACCTGATATGAATAAGGCGGGTAATCTGTGATCTGCCCTACCCCGCCCAGCCCATCAGATTTGCAGCCATAGTAATACACGCCCTTGTCGGTCTCGATTATGAAATAATACCATAGAAGCCCCGGAACTCCGGGGCTTCTGAATTGGCCTTCATACATATATTGATCTTCATACCGCGATATAAGCCACATGGGAATCCTGCTCTCCCCTACGCCGTCCTGCCACAACCTTAAGATAACAGACTTTATATCATTCTGCGAGCACACCTTTACCCGTACAGTGACAGTCTCCTCACAGGGCACTGCGCCAAACGGCTGCCTGTAAGCGGTATCATGGGAATTATGATAAATCCATATATATTCCATATCCGACCTTCCTTTCGACTTGACTTCATAGATATCCATGCCATCCATGCCTGCTTTATGTCCCGCAAATCGAACTTGTGACGGCATTTTCTGCTTATGACCAAATATCACCAGCAGGCCTATATCGATTACCGCCCAGATTTCAACCGGTTATACAGCTCTATATATTCCCTTGCAGAACGATTCCAGCTATAGTCGCATTGCATGGCCCTCCTCATCAGAGCATGCCACACCTCTTTATTGTGATAAAAATTCACAGCTCTCTTTATGGTGTACAGCATGTCATGCGCATTATAGTTGGTAAAGCTGAAACCATTTCCCTCGCCGGTAAATTCATTATACGGCTGCACAGTATCTTTGAGCCCTCCTGTCTCTCTTACAATGGGAATAGTACCATATCTCATGCTGAAGAGCTGCGCCAGCCCACAGGGTTCATACAGCGAGGGCATGAGAAACAGGTCCGAGGCCGCATATATGCGATGCGCCAGGGTATTGTCATAAAAGATGTTGGCTGAAACTTTTTTAGGATAACGGTTGGCAGCGTTTTTAAACATGTTTTCATACTGCCATTCCCCGCTTCCCAGCACCACCAGCTGTATGTCCATTGCAAGTATCTCGTCCAGCACATGAGCTATGAGGTCCAAGCCTTTTTGCGCCACCAGCCTCACTATGATGCTTATCATGGGTACATCCTCACGGACAGCCAGCCCCAGCTGCTCCTGAAGCTTTAACTTGTTCTCGACCTTGTTCTCCAGATGGTCCTGGTCATAGTTCCTGAATATGAGCGGATCAGTGGCGGGATTGTACTCATCGTAGTCCACACCGTTTAATATGCCAAACAGCTCATGACTCCTTGCTCGCAACAACCCATCCAACCTTTCGCCAAAAAAGGGCATCTGTATCTCTTGAGCATAGGTAGGGCTTACGGTATTTATGAGGTTGGCATACACCAGCCCGGCTTTCAGCATATTTACATTTCCATAAAACTCCAACTTATCCGGTGTAAAATACTCATCGCCCAAATCCAGCAAGTCGCCCAGTATTTTCCTATCATAAATGCCCTGGTATCTGAGGTTGTGAATGGTAAACAGTGTGCGGATGTTCTTATAAAAATCATTATGCCGATAATGGGCCTCCAGAAGCACAGGTATTGCCCCTGTCTGCCAGTCATGGCAGTGTATAACATCGGGCATAAAACCGATGTGTGGAAGCACTTCCAGCACGCTTCTACAGAAAAAAGCAAAGCGCTCCACCTCATCATCCGAATAGCCATAGATCCCATCGCGCCCGAAATAATACTCGTTATCGATAAAATACACTGGCACCCCTTTGCGTTCCGTCTCCTCGATACCGCAGTATTGGTTTCTCCAGCCCAGCTTAACGTATATGTGCTTTATATGCCTTATCCTCTCCTTCAGGTTTGCTGGAATCGCTTTATATTTAGGCAGGATAATCCTGGCATCGACTCCGTGACGGCGCAGGGCAACTGGCAAGGAGCCGATCACCTCACCCAATCCTCCTGTTTTTACAAATGGCGCTGCTTCCGAGGCGGCAAACAATACTTTCAGCAATCCTCCTGCCTCCTTTTATCCGTATACTTGAAAAACACTGCCGCAAGGGGTGGAACCGTGATGCTGATGGATTGGCTAAAGCCGTGCCACGGTATATCCTCCGACACAATGGCATAGAAATTGCCCTGCCCCGAACCACCGTAAGCCTGGTCATCGCTGTTAAACACCTCTCTATACTCTCCCAACAAAGGCACGCCTATCCTGTAGCCATGGCGAACCACCGGCGTAAAATTGCACACCACAATCAACCAGTCATCCTGTTCCTTTCCCTTTCTTATGAAGGATACAATGCTCTGGCTGTAGTCATGGTGGTCGATCCAGCGAAACCCCTCCCATCCGTGGTCACATTCCCATAGAGCCCTGTTTTCAAGATAAAAATGGTTGAGCATCTTGACATAATAATGCAGCTTTCTGTGCATCTCGTAATCAAGAAGGTGCCAGTCCAGGCTAGCACCAAAATTCCATTCGGCAAACTGGCCAAACTCCCCTCCCATAAACAATAGCTTCTTGCCCGGATGGGCCATCATATATCCGTACAACAACCTGAGGTTGGCAAACTTCTGCCAGTAATCCCCCGGCATCTTATCCAAAAGCGAACGCTTGCCGTGCACCACTTCATCGTGAGATAAGGGGAGGATGAAGTTTTCCGAAAATGCGTACACCATGGAAAAGGTAAGGTTTTCATGGTGCCATTTCCTGTATATGGGATCCAGCGACATATAACGGAGTATGTCATTCATCCAGCCCATATTCCATTTATAGTTAAATCCCAACCCACCTAAGTATACGGGCCGTGTAACCATGGGCCAGGCGGTGGATTCCTCGGCAATCATGAGCACATTGGGAAAATAGTGAAACACCACCTCGTTCATCTTTCTCATAAACTCGATGGCCTCCAAATTCTCCTTTCCGCCGTACCTGTTTGGAAGCCATTCGCCCCATGACTTACCATAGTCAAGGTAGAGCATTGATGCCACGGCATCCACGCGAAGCCCATCAACGTGGTACACATCAAACCAAAATACAGCATTGGAAATGAGGAAGCTCCTCACCTCATTACGCCCGTAGTTGAATATCAAAGTGCCCCAGTGGGGATGCTCCCCCCTTCGCGGGTCCTCATGCTCATAAAGAGCCGTACCATCAAACCGTATCAGTCCATGTCCGTCCTTTGGAAAATGAGCTGGCACCCAGTCCAGTATTACCCCTATACCGGCCAGATGGCACTCATCCACGAAAAACATGAAATCCTCGGGGGTGCCATACCGTGAAGTCACCGAATAATATCCCGTGGTTTGATAGCCCCACGAGCCATCATAAGGGTGCTCTGCTACAGGTAAAAGCTCTATATGGGTATATCCCATATCCTTCACATAGGGGATAAGCTCCTTCGCCAGTTCCCTGTAGCTTAAAAATCTGTTCCCTTCTTTTCTGCGCCACGACCCCAAATGCACCTCATAGATCAGCAGGGGTTTATCGTATATGGGCGTGGTCGCTCTCTGGCGCATCCACTCATCATCCCGCCACTTATACTTGTACAGGTTGTACACCACTGAGGCCGTACACGGCCTGAGCTCGCTGTAAAAGGCATAAGGATCGGCCTTCAAAACCACCTGGCCGTAAAAGTTTTCTATCTCATATTTGTACAGGTCAAATTCCTTGACTCCCGGAATAAAGAGCTCCCATACCCCCGAATCCCCCAGCCTGTTCATCACATGAGCCCTTCCATCCCAGCAGTTAAAGTCACCCACCACGCTGACCCTTCGAGCATTTGGCGCCCATACTGCAAAGCGTGTGCCCACAACGCCGTCTTTTTCAAGGAGGTGGGCCCCCAGCATCTTATAGCTGTGGTAGTTGGTCCCCTGGTTGAACAAATACAGCTGGTAATTGGTGATTCCAAAGCCGTTTGCTTCCATCCCATCCTCCCTGTACCTCTTGTACATCCTCTACATTTATAAACCCGCAAAAAGATTCCAAAATTTAAGCTATATTTTATGTGGCATTTAGTGCTTTCTTCTTTTTTATTATTTGCTCAAAACGCCGTTTTTTACCCAAAAAAAATAGCTACGCATCATGTGCCGATTAACAGTCACCAGAACCCCATGCGTAAGCCCAATGTGGCTGTGCTTTTCAGCCAAAAACCCGGCCAAAAACAAAAAAGCCAATCAGCAAATTCTGACATGCCCATCTGCTATAGCACAAGACGCGCATGCAGAAATGTGCCGCTGGCCCCTTTATTCATGCCTCTTCAAACCATTACTTACGAAAAGCGGAAACTCTTTTCCAAATCCCCCGGCCCTTTGAGCAGCTGTATCCTGCTCTCCTCAACATGGAGGTTTTCATCAGCCCTAATGCATATCCGCTTCTTCAAAGTAGTCTCAAGCTGCTCCAGAGCTTCTTTGTCCTCTTCCCACGCATGGGCTACGCTGGGATGGACCTCCACCAGCGCTCCCCAGGCTTCATTAGCGCTAAACAGCCTTTCCAGCTCCTTCTCTATCTTGGCGATGACCGTGGCTTCCGAATACACCCTTCCCGTTCCGTTGCAATAGGGGCAAGGCTTTAAAAAAGCCGTTGAAAGCCTGGGCCGCACTTTCTTACGGGTCAGCTCCACCAGCCCCAGGCCAGTCAGCCCTACCAGATTGGTCTTGGTACGATCCTTCTTCAAGGCCTGCTCCAGGACTTCCAGCACCTTTTTCTTGTGCTCCTCTTCGGCCATGTCGATAAAATCTATGATTATTATGCCCCCTATGTCGCGCAGCCGTATCTGGTGCGCGATCTCTTCGGCCGCTTCCAAATTCGTCCTGAAGGCGGTATCCTCCAAGCTGGCCTTGCCGACAAACTTGCCGGTGTTCACATCTATGACCGTCAGGGCTTCTGTTACATCTATTACGATGTACCCGCCGCTTTTGAGCCACACCTTCTTCTGTATGGCTTTTTCGATTTTGGAGTCAATGCCGTAAATCTCGAACAAATTCCTTTGAGCATCGGCGTATTCCACCCTGCCAACGAGCGATGGCGAAATCGTCTTGACCAGCTCAACTACCTTTTGGTAGTGATAGTAATCGTTTATGATCAACCTGTCCACATCTGGGCAGAAGATATCGCGTACGGTGCGATACAGCAGGCTCTCATCCTTATGCAGGAGCCGGGGCACCTGGCCCTCCTTCTCGCTTTCCTTGATCCTCGCCCACAGCCTGCACAACACCTGTATGTCGGGTACAAGGTCTTCCGGCTGCTTGCCCCTGGCCGCAGTTCTCACTATAATTCCCATATTTTCGGGCTTAATAGCTTCGGCAATCTTCCTCAAGCGCTGGCGCTCCTCTTCGTCGTCGATCCTTCTGGAGACGCCGACGTAGTTCAACGTGGGCATGAGCACAACATACCGGCCGGGCAAGGTGATGTGCGTGGTAACCCTGGCACCCTTGGTCCCCATGGACTCTTTTAAAATCTGTACTGTGATCTCCTGCCCTTCCCTGATGATATCCCTGAGCGAAATCTCCTTGATCTCCCTGCCATTGCCTTTGTCTCCAAAGTCGAACACCGTATTATCGGCGTTTATATCCCCCGCGTACAGAAAGGCATTCTTCTCCAATCCTATATCCACAAATGCGGCCTGCATGCCTGGCAGCACATTGACCACTCGCCCGCGGTATATGTTTCCAACCAGTCCTTGCTTTTCATCGTCCTCCATGTAGAACTCCACCAGCTCCCCGTCCTCGAGCACCGCCACCCGGGTCTGGTCATAGCGAATATCCACTACGATCAGCTTTCCCACATCCATCATCCTCTTCCCAGTTCCAATGGGGTTACCCATGCATTTCCCCTGTATAAAAACATGTCCAGCCTATGGATATCTGCAAAGCAACAAGGGTCACCTTCAATGCCAACAAATTCTAGCAACGAACGTATCATCTGCTCTGGGTTCAAGGATTCCTTGCTGCCGGCACTCAGCATAGCTTCCATGATTACTCTTCCTTCTTCCCGGCCGACTATCTCCAGGTGGTATATCATCGGCCGGATGTTGACAAGTCGCTCGCCCCTTTTGCCACTCTTTATAATCGTTATATCTGTCTGCGCCAGAAAATCCTTCAGCGCGTCTTCAAAGCCTTGGCCTGGATCTTTGAGGCTTATAGAATAAAGCGCCCTCTCAACCATGCTCATGAGCGAGGGAAGCGATTCATCGATTACCACCGCCTTCAGCATGGCTATGCCCTGAGGGAGGACGCTGTTCATCCTCAGGCAGAAATCTTCGGGGCCCATATCCGAAGCCAGCATCACATCCATGTATTCCCCCTGGCTGGTCATGCCAACCGGAAGCGGAGGTGCAAAGGCAACCCTGGGCTGCGGGTTATAACCCTGTGAAAAGGCAACGGGTATCTCTGCCCGCCTTAAGGCGCGGTGCAACGTCCTCATAAGGTCTAAATGGGATATATACTTAACCCTATCCTGCTTGGCGTACTTCACCACCATCCTCACTGGCACAACCCTCCCCCTAGCCTTGTTATGCCGCAGCCCCAGCACCTCTCCCTGCAATCAGGCGTCAGCTCGCCCTTTAACGCCTTTTGGTACTCCCTCCACAGGAAGGATGGCGTGACCCCCACATCGATGTGGCTCCAGGGCAATACCTCTTCCCTACTCCTTGCCCTATTGGCATAAAATTTAGGGTCCATGCCGGTATCATCAAAAGCTTTCAGCCAGGCATCGTATTTGAAGTGTTCGGCCCAGCCGTCAAACTTGCAGCCCATCTTCCAGGCTTTTAACAGTACCTTGCCCAGCCTGCGATCCCCCCGAGCAAACACCGCCTCCAAAAAGCTTAAACGCGGGTCATGCCAATCAAACTCCACCGATTTAATGCGAAGCTTGTCCTTGAGAAAGTCTAACTTTTGGTTCAAGCGCTCTACCGGGTCCTGTGCAACCCATTGAAATGGAGTAAAAGGCTTGGGGACAAACGACGCCGCGCTGACGGTTATCCTGAGCCTGCGAGACCTTTGCCCTCCGGTTACGTCAAAATAGCACTGTTTGACCTTTCTGGCCAGGTCTGCAATGCCTTCCAGGTCCTCTTGGGTCTCGGTGGGCAGCCCTATCATGAAGTACAGCTTTACCGTATCCCATCCCAGCTCAAAAGCCTGCCTTACGCTGTTTAAGAGGTCCTCTTCGGTAACTCCTTTGTTTATGACATCCCTCAGCCTCTGCGTTCCGGCCTCAGGAGCAAAAGTCAAACCCGCCTTGCGTACCTTTATCATCTCTTCGATGAGTTCCCGCGAAAACGAGTCGATGCGCAGCGACGGGAGGGAAAAAGACACCTTTTGCGGCCCAAAACGCTCCATGAGCTGCTTGACCAGGTTTTCTAAATCTGAGTAATCGCTGGTGCTCAAGGAAGAGAGCGAGAGCTCCTCATATCCCGTATTGCTGATCAGCTTAGCCGCCAAGTCCATAAGCCTGGAAACCGAGCGCTCCCTCACCGGGCGGTATATAATGCCGGCCTGGCAAAACCTGCAGCCGCGCGTGCAACCTCTGAACACCTCTAGCATAACGCGATCATGCACGATGTCCATATATGGCACTATCATGGTTTCGGGGTAATAAGCCTTATCAAGGTCCTTCACCACCCGCTTCTGAATGACGGAGGGTATCCCTTCACGGTTAGGCTTAATTGATCGGACGGTACCGTCGTCATTATATTCTACATCGTAAAAGCGCGGCACATAAACCCCTGGTATCTGGGCCGCTGCAACCAAAAAATCCTCACGTGTGCCGCCCTGTATTTTCCATTGGCGGTATGCGTCAAGCAGCTCGTTTATCACCTCTTCGCCATCGCCCATGACCACCAGGTCAAAAAAATCGGCCAGCGGCTCAACGTTATAAGCACAAGGCCCTCCCGCAATGATGAACGGATGGTTTTTCCCCCTTTCCCACCATCTAAGCGGAATCCCTGCCAGGTCAAGCATGTTTATGACGTTTGTGTAGCACATCTCATACTGAAGCGTGAACCCCACAAAGTCAAACTGGGCGATGGGATCCCGGGTTTCCAGTGCAAACAGCGGCAGCCCCTTCTCCCTCATCTTTTGCTCCATATCGGTCCATGGCGCAAACACGCGCTCACAGTAGGTGTCTTCCCTTTCGTTCATGAGGTGGTACAGTATCTTCATCCCCAGATGGGACATACCCACCTCGTAGACGTCTGGGAAAGCGAAAGCAAACCGTATCAGCACCTTTGAAGGGTCCTTTTCAACCATGTTGTACTCATTTCCCATATATCTAACAGGCTTGCTGACCTGCCTGAGTATCTCCTCCAGTACAGACTTGTCCATTTGCGATGCCTCCTATACCTCCTTATATATTGGTTATTTGGTTATTATGTTATTATAGTGTATATTTGCAGCTGTATATTGCAGTTTTAGTCGATTTGATCTATTCAAGAAAAACAACTTGTGCCCTGCCGACCAAATCCCTGCCGACCAAATACCACAGCATCTTTGCCCATTTAGCTTTATCACGTTATGGTTGTTCATATATATTTTAGCTTCCTAATCTGTTTCCATTCTTCAAACCACGTAAATTATACCAACATTTTTATTGGTTTCAATTTTCGCATATCCTCCCTTGCGGCAGCAAAATCTGCAAACCAATACAGCAGAAAAGCAGACTGCTGCAACGCTCAGCAGGCACTGTAAAAGGTATGCCAGCCCTATTCAGGATCTGCAGCCAACTAACAGCTAATCAGCCTCTCATGCGACTGGACTGTGCAAGTAGCCTGAATACTGGCACATTAAGCCCGTAATCCATAAGGCCGTTTACAATATCCTTTTCAGTCAAATAGCCCCTGGGCCTGAGCTGCTCGTCAACCAGAACGATGCTGTGATAGCGATGAGGCACAAACTTCTTTATCACTTCCTTCAACGGCAAATCATACAGTACCACCAGCTCCCTGGCTTGAATGGCCCCTTCCCTGATCAAAATATCCTTTTTATAAGTGAGGTCCCTCACCATTACATAGGTGGCCATCCTGTTTTCCTTTAGGGCGGAGTATGCCAGAAAACCTGCCATAATAAACAGGGTGGGGTTAAAGATGCCGTAATAGATGGCATACACTCCCGTCATAACAAGAAAGAGCGCCAGCGCAAACCCGCCTATGGTGGTAATCCTGGTCGCCCTTTTTATTCCCAGCTCCCGGGAAAGGATGGCACGCAAAATCCTGCCACCATCCAGCGGAAAAGCAGGTAAAAGATTAAATCCGGCCAGCATCAGATTGGCCTGAATGAAAAAATCGTAATCCTTTGAAGGAATCAGCCCCAGCTTTTCCAAAGCCATACAGCCCAGCACCAATATCGCGTTGGACAGGGGGCCAACGATGGCTATATATACCTCATCTCGAGGATTGACCTCCAAAAAGCTCTCGATTCTGGCTACCCCGCCAAAAGGCAACAATTCGATCTCGAGCACTCTCAAATGCAACGCCCTGGCCATGACTACATGCGCCATCTCATGTATGAACACCACCAAAAATACGACGGCCAGCCTCGTCCCCTCTCCCAAAATTATGGCTATAGCGATGAGTATGACGAGCAGCTTGTTTATATATATGTTTATGCCAAACAGTATACCTAACTTCATAGCCGATGCACTTATCCAGCTTCACTGAAACACTTTGCTCTCTTCTTGAATGAGCTGGAGGGGGTCCACTGGCTTATCGTCATGCCAAACCTCAAAATGCAGCCTGTATCCTCCTGAAGGGTTTTCGCCCATCTTACCTATCCTATCTCCCTGCTTAACCAATGCGCCCACCTGCACTTGTATATCTCCGCATCCTCCATATAAAGCCACCCAGCCTTCTCCATGGTCAATCTTTACATATTTGCCGTATATTTCATCTTCTCCCACGGCAACCACTTTTCCATCAGCAACCGTATAAACCCAACCCTGCTGCTCAGACAGAATATCTATTCCCTGGTTTGTGACCTTTTTACCCTCATCGTCGTAAACCTGTCCGAAAAAGCCTACCACTTTGCCTTCAGCGGGAGCAGCAAAAACAGGCTGATCCGCCTGGCCATTTCCTTGTTGGTTTCCGGCTCCTTCATCATCTTTTTTAGCATCGCGCTCATTAAATACTGCCTTGAGCCCCGGCAGGTAATCGCCCACAAATTTCAGTTTCCCCAATGACTCGTTTATGTCAAAATCATAGGTTATGGCTTCACGAATCCTGTCAACCGCCCACCTGGTAGCAGGGGTATCAATGCTCTTAAGGAGCATTACCACCACAATAATGACGGCTGCCACCGACATTTTCACCACTAAGACAGCCGACTTGTGCTCTTCATCCAAGGCATCCATTCTCCCGTACGAAGCCCGTCGGCGCACAGGGCGCGGAACAGGCAGATCTATTCTGCGCCGCCTGACCGGCCTGAGTCCCCTTTTTACGTATACCCCTTTGCCCGCTTCCAAACATCATCCCCTCCTCATCAATACAAGTATATTTGGAGGGGACCAAGTTTATGATTTTAAAATACATCGTCATCCTCTTGAGGGGGATTGACAATTAGCCTCCAGTCCAAATCGCCGCGCTCCAGAGCCTTGACCATCACCTCTGCCGTAGCCAGATTGGTGGCCAGAGGAATATTATGCACATCGCACAGCCTCAACAGCGCGTTGATATCCGGCTCATGGGGCTGCGCCGTCAGCGGGTCCCGCAAAAATATGACCAAATCGATCTTGTTGTAGGCCACCCTAGCGCCTATCTGCTGATCTCCTCCCAGAGGGCCCGAAAGGAAACGGTGTACCGGCAGGCCCGTCGCTTCTGCGATCAGCTTCCCTGTGGTACCGGTGGCACACAGCTTATGCTTTGCCAAAATGTGCTTATAGGCTACGCAAAAGTTGACCATGTCCTCTTTCTTTTTATCGTGGGCAATCAAGGCTATATTCACGTCCCTTACCCCCCGCTCAATCTTGCTTACCCCTTAGAAATTTATCTTTTGTCTGCGCATACCCACGTTGAGCACCAAACCGTATGCAATCATATTTGTAAGCATGGAACTTCCACCGTAGCTCATGAATGGAAGGGGTATTCCAGTGACGGGCATCAAGCCCATGGTCATGCCGATATTCTCAAATATATGGAATACCATCATGGATACCACGCCAATGACCAAAAAGCTGCCAAAGCTGTCCTTGGCCCTGGTGGCCAAATATATGGTCCTCAGAACGAGGCACAAGTACAGAAATATGATGGTAGCCCCTCCTATGAAGCCGAGGGCTTCTACAGTCACCGAAAAAATAAAGTCGGTGTTTTTAGCCGGAACGAAATTGAGCTGGCTTAACGTATTGTCGGTCAAAATCCCTTTGCCGTATATTCTACCGGACCCTATGGCGATTATCGACTGGATGACGTGATAGCCTGCGCCCAGGGGGTCCATACCGGGATTTAAAAACACCAGGATACGATTTTTCTGCACGTCCGACAGCAGGCCATACCACATAAGCGGCACAGCGGCAACCCCTGCTCCAATTATGCCCAGCAGGAGCTTATAGTTGATGCCTGCAACGAAAACCATCCCAAACAATATCGCTATAAACACCATGGCCGTACCAAAGTCAGGTTGATCTATGATCAGGGCCAGAGGAATGACAAGCCTGGCCAGCAACGGGAAAAAGTCCCTTAACCGATTTAAGCCCTCCCCTTCATCTTTCTTCTTGGCTATCACCTTGGCCAGAGATATAATTATGGCTATCTTGGCAAATTCTGAAGGCTGGACGTAAAACGACCCAAAGCTGATCCAGCTACGCGCATTGCCAGCGATATGCCCTCTGAAAGACACATAGAGCAGCATAGCCACTACTGTCCAGTATATATAGGGCGACATCTCGGCAAAAAGGTGATAATCGATGCTGATCACCACCAGCATGGCAATGAGTCCAATGCCAAACCACAGCAGGTGCAACTTCACATGATACAGGTTAAAATTTCCAATTATATCAAACAACTGTTGTTCGTCTCCCTCAACTGGCTCCTTCATGGCCACGCCGATGCCTATCAACCCAAAGCCTACCAGCAAGAATATCAAAATCAATATGGGAAAATCAAAATTCTTAATAAGCCTCTTATCAAACATCTGCGTCCCCCATTTACATGCCTTCAAAATTACCATTGTCAACATTATAACATATAGGCAGATATAAAAAAAGAGATTGCGCACCGCAACCTCTAACCCCTGTTGGGCCCCATATTTTTGACCCTTCTTATAGGGATATTTGCCACCAAGGCAGTACTGTATGTATCATCCTCTTGGGGTATACGGGACAACCGTATATCCAACCCCGCCTCCTCTATCTCCATATAATTGGATATGACCTTTATGATGTCATCCTTGATCATATCCAGAAACTTGGGCGAAATGTTGGCACGATCGTGTATCAGCACCAGTTTAAGCCGCTCTTTGGCGATATCCTTGCTCTTGCTTTCCTCTTTTCCAAAAAACTTAAACAAATCGATCATTTAAATCCCCCTCACTAATAGGACCTCTTCTTGCTCATGCTAAACCATCGTTTGAGCTTTGCCAAAAATCCCTCATCCATCTCCAAATCCATGATGGGTACATTTTCGCCCATCAACCTCCTGGCGATGTTTTTATAAGCCTGCCCCGCCAAAGAGCCCTCGTCCAATACCACCGGTTCACCCTTGTTGGTGGAGATGACAACTTTCTCATCGTCAGGCACTACCCCAAGCAGGTCTATTCCCAATATATCGATGGTATCGTCGATGTTCATCATGTCCCCCCGTTTCACCATGTCTATTCTGATACGGTTTATTATAAGCTTGGGGTCCATAAGCTCATTAGCAGCAAGCAAGCCTATTATGCGATCAGCATCCCTAACCGCCGATACCTCCGGCACGGTAACCACTATTGCGCTGTTAGCTCCAGCTATGGCGTTCTTGAATCCCTGTTCAATGCCAGCCGGACAATCGATAAGCACATAATCGAATTCCTCTTTTAGCTGCTGGCACAGCTCCTGCATCTGCTGTGGCGACACCGCCGTCTTATCCTTGGTTTGAGCAGCCGGCAACAGGTACAGCCCTTCAAAGCGCTTGTCCTTTATAAGGGCCTGCTTCAACCTACAAACCTTTTCCACCACATCCACCAGATCGTAAACAATCCTGTTTTCCAACCCCATAACCACGTCGAGGTTTCTAAGGCCTATATCGGCATCCACCAGCACTACCTTTTTGCCTGCCAGCGCCAGAGCCGCCCCTATATTGGCCGTTGTGGTGGTCTTGCCGACCCCTCCTTTCCCCGAAGTTATCACTATTACCTCTCCCATATATGTCCACTCCCCCTATACATCTTTATCCTGATACATGCCATTTTCTTTTTTCAATATACCAAGTTTACCATACCAGCGGTTATATAAAGTTCACATAGTTCAACAAAAATCACCGTCAACAAAAGATATCTCTTACATTATATACTATTTTCCTCTCCCGGGTAAATAAGGCTCTATTACTAGAGTATTATCCTTGACATAGGCTATCTCGGGATAAGAAGGTTTTACGGCGTCATCTTCCGGTGGCCTTGCAATGATCCCACCAATCCTTACCTGGGTGGGCTGAAGGCTGAAAGCCACCACCACCGCATTGTAGTTGCCAGTGGCGCCGGCATGGGCCACCCCTCTCAAAGTCCCCATCACTAGGATATTTCCACCGGCAATTATCTCCCCGCCTGGATTGACATCCCCGATCACCACCACATTACCCTCATAGTATATTCTCTGCCCATTTCGCACCGTACCTCTTACGAACCGCGTCATACCTTCCTCTATTCCGTCGAACGATTCAAAATGATCGGCGGAAGGAAGGTCAGTATTCGCCATCTCAAATGTAATACTTCCCACTTCGATTTCCCGGGAAATCAAATCGACAATATTCTGCTGCTGTTGTGGCGTCAACCTCCTGCCAGTAAATATCAAATTTATCTGCGAATTTCCAAAAAAATGCTTGCTGGATTTTATTTTTTTCTCCAGCTCATCCATGATTTGTTCCACATCGCTGTCAGCATTGATATAGACCTTCAAGCCCCCTTTTACCCCTTTGAATACCACCGGACTCTGGTTCATCTCCTGCGTTCCTCCACAGCCTTAAATGTTACATCCTCCAATATTCGCCAAACAAACCAAAAATCCTGCAAAAAATATAAAAATGTTTACTGCTTCAGCTGATTTACCTCGTCCACTGTGCTGAACTGGCTTTGCGTATTTTTCAATCTGTAGTATTCCTCGATTATCCGTCGTGCCACTATTGCCGCGTTACTGGAGGTACGCCCATTGGGTATCATCACAACTATAGCAATCTCGGGATTTTCATAAGGGGTATAAGCCCCAAACCAGGCCACATTTCTCATTTCCTGTTCAAGCCGTTTTTGTGGATCCTTATCGGCACCGCGAATTACTCTAGTTTGAGCAGTTCCCGTTTTACCAGCTACCACTATACTGGAGTCCATACCAGCAAAATAACTGACAGCCGTACCTGCTCCTCCTCCAGCAGATGACCTGTCATTTACCACCTTGTACATTCCCAGCCTTGCAGCCTCTAAATACTCAGGTTTTATATCCAGATCGTTTACCACCACCGGCTGTGTCTCGTGCAGCACATCGCCTTCCGGCGAAACTACCTTCTTGAAAACATGGGTCTCCAGCACCTTACCTCCATTGGCTATGGCAGCGATATACCTTGCTACTGCCAGAGGTGTGACCTGCACATCGGCTTGACCTATTCCGGTCCTCACAGTATCCTCTGGCGTCCATCGCTTATGCCACAGCGCCCCATACTTTATGTTATTTGCGAGATTATCGAGCTTTTTATTTTCATCTTTACTCTTAAAATAGCCCAGCTCATCCCGGAGAATCTTCTTTATCTCAGAAATCGGGGTTTCGTAAGGCAGGTCAGCCAGACGATCTACGTGTTCCTTCTGCGTTTCAGGGTCTACCCCCTTAAAACAGCCAGCACTTTTCATGAAAGCCTTTATATTGGATACGATCAGAGGTCTGCGGTTAATCGGCCTTTTTTCTGGCCCTCCTATCGAAGATTCCACATCCCCTATTTCCAGGCCAGTATGCCCTTCCAACCCAAATAAGCGCCCCCATTTATTTATTTTATCTATGCCCAATCGATCGGCCATTTCATAGAAATAATAGTCACACGAATGCTTCAAAGCATCTACAAAATTCTCATGACCATGTACTCCTGGCCTGGCCCAGCACCTAGGGCCACTGCCGCTGTATTTAGTATACCTATAAGCATCATATATCTGTTCATCTAGGCTAGTCTTACCTTCCATCAAAGCAGCAATTCCAATCATCATCTTTATGACTGACCCCGACGGGAACCTCTCCTGAAAAGCAACAGCCGTCAATGGTTTCCCCGGTGCATTCAGAATCCTCTGGTATTCCTCATTGGAGATAGCGGGAATAAACAGATTCAAATCAAATGAAGGATAGCTTGCCATGGCCAGTATTTCACCCGTATGCACATCCAATACCACAGCCGCCCCTCTATTGGCATAAGGCGCCTGTCTGTCTCCCTCATAGGGTGGCAGACCTGCCGCCATCTTGTGTATCTCTTCTCCTAAGATATCCTCCACAGCTTTTTGCAATCGGCTGTCAAGGGTAAGGACTACATCATTCCCATCCTGCGGTGGCGTCTCGCTCAGCACCCTGACCACCTTGCCTGCGGAATTGACCTCTGCCCACAGCATGCCGTGTTTGTCCCTGGTGCTAGCAGTAAGCCATTTCTCGGCGTACTTCTCTATGCCCATTTTACCAATGCGATCGACAGACAAGTCGTAACCCGCTTCTCTCAAATCAATACCTTTACTCTTGTATTCCTCGATATCCTCGTCGCTTATCCTGCCGACATATCCTATGATATGTGCCGCCACATCGCCCATTGGATAGTAGCGTCCCATCTCCACCGATATCTGCAGTCCCGGCAACTCACTGGCATAGGTCTCAAGCTGGGCCACCGTCTTTTGACTTACATCGGTGGCAATCCTGATGGGATTGGCGCGATACCTGTTCATGTAGATGTCCAATCTCACAGAAATTATATCCCTGGCGACATCATCCGGTAGATCATCATCGATCTCAAACCTTTCCCTCAGATGTTTAAGCATATCAGCAGCTGGTAGGTCAACTTTTATGCCGGCGTCAGACTTCCATCTTTCAAAATCCCTTTTTTGGCTCTCGGGCGATTTGTTTTCCCATATATAATATAGCCTTCCGTTTTTATCTATTTTTATGGGTATGTTATCCATCAGGCTGGTAGTATCCCCGTTTTGCTTTATTATGCTAACAACCCTGTAAATCAAATCATTGAGCTGTTTATCCCCTGTGGGCATCCTCTGTTTATCCAGCTCTACAACAAACATCTGCTTGTTCATGGCCATAGGAATGCCATTTCTATCCAAAATATTTCCTCTGCTACCTCTAAGTGGAATCTCAACCGATTTTCGCTCCATGGACAGCGCATAGTAAGTTTCCCCTAGTTCTACGGTGAGATAGGCAAGCCTGAGCAGAAGCGTACTGAACCCCAATATGCATATCAACCCAAACAAAAAAAAGCGGTTTTTAAACCATTTAAGCATTCCTTGACCCCCTCTGTGCCACAGTTCAGCTCGCAATCAAGCATAAATTCTCAGTAGATATTTTATCATGGTTCAAACAAACAAAAAAGAGGTAATATTTTACCCCTTTCAATCGAAATGCCAGCGCCGATTCATAAATTTATATTTATACAGCTTGTTCATGTAGTAATATACAACAGGCGTTATAGCCATGCTGTACACCATCTCTGGCAGGACAACCTTTAAAAACAGCCGCTGAAATGAAACATCCATTCCTGCAAAATACATCCATAAAAAGGCAAACAGCCCTCGAAAAATCGTCGCTACGCCCACAAAAAATACATGAATCAATGATTTGCCTGCAAAAACTTTTCCATAAATCAGGCCTACAAGGTATCCGATCAGCATATACTGCAAAGCATAAAAACCTATATTTTGACCAAATAGAATATCCTGTAACAACCCCCCGCACAGCCCTACCACGGCTGACGTAGGATTGCCTGTCAGAAGCGCAAACGAGATCACAAGCACCATTAACGAATCCGGCCTAACGCCATACACTTCGATAAAAGGAAATAACGATGATTGAACAATCAAATTACCCAACAGGATACCAGCTATAACCCAAACCTTCATATCACTGCTATCTCCAACTCCATAAAAACGATATTATGTTCCGCTCTTCTTTATTCAAAAGCACAGTAAAAAATCGTGAGAAAAATCATCACAACAAAAATCACTCATCAGACCTTGCCTTAATTATCAGTACCTCTTCCAAACGCTGAAAATCAACTCCCGGCTTTATAATAGCAGTTTTGTAAAGGTCTTTTTTATAACGCACCACTTCTATCACTTCGCCAATGTAAATCCCCTTGGGGAGAAAATCGCCCAGCCCCGATGTAATCACCTTATCCCCCTCGCTCACTTCTGAATCCAATGGAAGATATACCATACTGCAGGTGCCATCCTCTGCCCCAAAGGCATTGTTGCCCTTCACTATGCCATTGTCTCTGGTTCTCTCGACTATGCCGCTTATCGAACTTTGAGCATCCACGATCGAGCGCACCTTTGCCCAGTTAGGCCCCACTTCTATGATGCGCCCAACCAGCCCGCGCTCGGTTACAACTGCCATATTTACCGCTATACCCTGATTTCTACCCTTATCTATGGTAAATACATTAAACCAGTTGCCGGGGTCTTTACCCGTGACCCTAGCACCTGTAACAACCAGCTCCTCTCTTTCTACAGCAAAATCCAGCAGCTTCTTCAAGCGCTGATTTTGTCTTTCCAGCTCGTTCATCCTGAGCAGCTCCTTCTCCAGCTGCTCCACCCTTTCCTTAAGGCGCTCATAATTCTCTCTCAAATTACGCCTCTCTTTTATCTCCGCAAGGGAGCCATAAATAAAAGAGGCAGCCCTGTATATTACTTTTTGAACAGGTGAAATGACCTCTCCCACAAGCCCTTCTAGGAAGCTCGTGCTTCCCCGTGATTGAGAGGTAAAAATAGCCATGGCTAATAAAAAAACAGAGAGGGCCACTACAACAGCCAGCGAATGCCTCCGCAAAAATTGAAGCAAAACCATCACCATCCCATCTTTAAGCCAAATTCTTGGATGAGATGGTCACCCTTCTTAAAACCTCTAATTCTTCCAGTGCACGTCCAGTACCCACAGCTACACAGTCCAGAGGCGCCTCTGCAATATGGACTGGCATGCCGGTCTCCTGGGCTATGAGCTTATCGATGCCATCGAGGAGAGCTCCTCCCCCGGTTAGCATTATACCCTTGTCCATAATATCGGCAGCCAGTTCAGGCGGAGTCTTCTCCAGCGTGAGCTTAATGGCCTCCACGATCTGGCTTACGGGCTCCTTCAAAGCCTCAAGAATCTCAGAAGACGTAATCCTTAAGGTTTTCGGCAACCCGGTCACCAGGTCCCGACCTCTGACCTCCATATCCTGCTCTTCCTCTTTGGGATATGCAGAACCTATAGTGATCTTTATCTCCTCGGCCGTCCGCTCACCTATCATCAAATTGTATTCTTTTTTAATGTAGAATATAATGGCATCATCTATCTTGTTGCCACCTATCCTCAAAGACCTGCTGGTTACAATCCCGCCTAGCGAAATTACCGCTACCTCGCTGGTACCACCGCCAATGTCCACCACCATGCTGCCCGTGGGCTCATGCACCGGCAGCCCTGCACCTATGGCCGCGGCCATGGGCTCTTCAATCAGGTAAGCTTCACGAGCACCCGCCTGCCTTGCCGCTTCATACACAGCCCTCTTCTCAACCTCGGTAACACCAGACGGAACCGAGATGACTACTCTGGGGTGCACCACGAGAGGCCTCTTCATGGCCTTTCTTATGAAATACTTCAACATCTCCTGGGTGACATCGAAATCGGCTATAACGCCATCACGCATCGGCCTTATAGCAACGATGTTTCCAGGAGTTCTACCAATCATCCTCTTGGCTTCTTCACCAACAGCCAGTACCTCTCTGGTATCGCTGCGAATGGCCACCACAGAGGGTTCACGGATAACTATTCCCTTCCCTCGAATATATACCAGAGTATTGGCAGTTCCTAGATCAATTCCCAAATCCCTGCTGAATATGTTCAATACTCCCATACCATCCATTTCTCCTTCCAACCACATTGTTTTTTGAGCGCTAAATTAATTATTGCCAATAATTGCATTTTTGATAACTTGTGCTAAACAGCTCGCTCAGTAAACACCTCAACCTCAAACTCCTTGAGTATCACCCAAAGGCGATGGATGGGAAGCCCCACGACATTGTAGTAGCATCCCTCTATCCTCTTTATAAGCATACCACCAAGCCCCTGAATGCCGTAAGCGCCCGCCTTGTCCATGGGTTCTCCCGTTCGAATATAACCCTCAACATCTTGACGGGTCAGGGGAGCCATCTCAACCAACGTCTTCTCGTAAGCAGTCACACATCTACGGGTAGGCATCTCCATAACAGCCAGCCCTGTTATGACCTCATGAACCTGCCCCTGCAGCTCCATAAGCATCTGGAATGCCTCATCCTCATCTTTGGGCTTGCCCAACACCTTGTCGCCTTTGACCACAATGGTATCTGCGCCTATTATCAAGGCACAGCCTTGCACCCTTTTGGCAACACTTTCAGCCTTTTTAAGGGCTAACTCCACAGCCAGTTGATGAGGAGGAAGATTCTCAACTACTTTTTCCTCTTGGCCACTGGGAATAACTTCAAACTTTAACCCCATTTGTGCAAGCAAATCGCTCCTCCTAGGCGATGAAGAAGCTAGTATTATCCTCATCTGCTGCTTATTGCCTCCTGCTGTTTAAAGAATTCTCGATTTGAACATGGATGATATATACCATGATGTACTTTTAGGCATATTTACTTCAAGACTTAAAATAAAATAGAAGGCCCAGCAATACGCCCAGGATAGTGCCAAAATTGACGGTAAAGGTAACTCCCAGCACCAGATGTATTATCTCCAAATCAAGCACCAGGGGATTATCCTCAGTACCAATTTGAAGGGACTCTGTAAATAGGGGTATATCGAAATATGCAGCCAAAATCCTTCCTGCCACGCTGCCAATAATAATACCTGCTAGCAAAAACAAAAACAATACCCAGCCCCTTCTCGAGCTTCCCCTTCTCATCACCTGTAATTCCTCCTTTTAAGGGCAGCCATTTCCTACTCATCCTCATGATTAGTATAACATCTTCTCGATTGAATACAAGATGTTTATATAAAAAATTCCCCTTTAACACGACAAATTTCAACCCTTAATTCAACCGCTCTTCTATCAAACTCGCCAACCTCTTAGCGCTGTCCTCTATTTCCCTTTGGTCAGCCCCCTCGATCATAACTCTGATGAGAGGCTCTGTCCCCGACGGACGGATGAGCACCCTGCCTGCCCCCTTGAATTTAGCTTCAATTCGCGATATCTCCTCTGCTATGACCGGATCGTTCATGTAGCTGTTCTTCTTCTCGGGATTAACCTTTGCGTTCACTAGGACCTGAGGGAACCTTTGCATGATCGAAGCCAGTTCAGATGGTCTCCGGTTCTTTCTCTTAACAACTGACAACAACTGCAGCGCTGTTAAAATGCCGTCTCCCGTGGTACTGTGGTCCAAAAATATTATATGGCCTGACTGTTCGCCTCCAATATTGTATCCGTTTTTAAGCATCTCCTCCAGAACATACCTGTCCCCTACTTTAGTCTTTACAAAGCCACACCCCGCCTTTTCAAGGGCAATATCGAAACCTATGTTGCTCATGACGGTGGCCACCACCGTATTGCGCTTGAGCACGCCCCTTTCTTTCATATCAAGAGCGCAAATCACCATTATTTGATCCCCGTCCACCAGCTCTCCGTTCTCGTCCACGGCAATCAGCCTATCGGCATCACCATCAAATGCTAACCCTATATCCGCACCGGTCTTTACCACAAACTTCTGAAGCCCCTCGGGATGAGTGGAACCGCAATTGCAGTTTATGTTAACGCCGTTGGGAGTGTCGTTTATGACTTCCACTTCAGCGCCCAATTGCGAAAAGACCATGGGCGCCACTTTGTACGCAGCACCGTTGGCGCAATCCAGAGCCAGTTTCAAACCGCTCAAATCGACGTCTACGGTACTTTTTAGAAAATTTATATAATCCTGTATTGCATTGGGAACCGGCACCTTTCTGCCTATCTCGCTCCCTATAGGCGAAGGAATATCAACCTGTTTTTGCCCTTTGATGATAGCCTCTATCTCATCCTCCAACTCATCAGGGAGCTTGTATCCATTGCTATCAAAAAACTTGATGCCGTTATACTCCATTGGATTGTGAGAAGCGGAGATAACCACTCCGGCATCCACTCCGTAATGCCTTGCAAGGTAGGCAACACCAGGTGTGGGTATGACGCCCGCCACCAGAGCTTCACCGCCTGCCGAGCAAATACCGGCCACCAATGCCGCTTCCAGCATATCCCCGGACAGCCTGGTATCCTTTCCAATCAAAATTTTAGGCCTCTTTTTGCCCTTTGATAACACATACGCCCCTGCTTGCCCCAGCTTGAATGCCAGCTCACAGCTTAGATCCTTATTGGCCACTCCTCTTACTCCATCGGTACCAAACATCCTTGCCATATCCATGACCCCCTATCAAAAATAAAGATAAACATCACTCAAACTCTTCCATTATATATCTCTGAGCCGATACCGAAGCAACGGCCCCATCTGCTGCAGCCGTTATAATCTGCCACAACGGCTTTTGTCGCAAATCGCCGGCTGCAAAAACCCCCGGTATATTGGTAGCCATAGTCTCATCGGTTATCACAAACCCGGCTTCATTCATCTTTAGCTTACCCTGTATCAAAGCATTGTTTGGCTGTATCCCAATTGCAACAAACAGCCCATCCACCTTCAGCTCTTTCTTCGAACCGTCTTTTACGTTTCGCACCAGCAGCCCTTCTACTCCTTTTTCACCCAGTATCTCATCAACCACCGAATCCCACAGTATCTCAACTTTGGGATTTGCAAACAGCCTGTCCTGCAATATCTTCGAAGCCCTTAGCGCATTGCGCCTGTGTATGAGATAGACCTTTGTAGCGTGCTGTGCCAAGAAGAGTGCATCCTCCACCGCGGTATCGCCACCGCCTACAACCGCCACATATTTTTCCTTGTAAAAAGCGCCATCACAGGTAGCACAGTAGGACACCCCTCGGCCCCGGAACTCGTCCTCCTTGGGCAGGCCAAGCTTTTTAGGTTGCGCACCCATGCAGAGTATGAGCGCCTTGGCCTGATACTCCCCCTTGTCGGTCACCACCTTTTTAATTCTACCCTCCAGCTCAAGCTCCACTACCTCGTCATACAATATTTCCAGCCCGAATTTTCGGGCATGAGATTCCATTTTCATGGCGAGGTCCGGACCGCTGATTGGTTCATCAAACCCCGGGTAGTTTTCCACCAAATATGTAGTGGCCATCTGCCCACCCGAAAACATCTTCTCAAACAGCAGGGCATCCATCCCGCCTCTCTTGGCGTACAGCCCGGCAGTGAGACCAGCCACGCCACCCCCTACGATGATTATGTCCTTCAACATAATTTTAAACCTCCTTGTTCTTGGAGATCATACGTGAATATGCATCTCGTTCCATCTACAAGTCAATCTTTCAGCATCACACCGTCAAGAGTTTTTATTAATGACCGTAGACTTTGCGCAATAAACCGCTTTGATATATTCAAAGCATTAACAGAATTATTATAACCCAAAACCCACGCAATGTGAACCATCTTTGATTGCTGATAATGCCGAAGTTCAAGAAGAAGAAAGACAAGCAGTCATATACAAAGAACAATCAGATACTTCCAAATAGGAATGAGACGATAAGGGTGGATTTTGAAGAAGGATTTATTTATCTTCCGAAGATATCAGTTACAGTTGTTAAGACGAAATCGGGCAGGTACTATGTAAGCATACTTGTGGAGGTACAGGATCCGAGGAACGAAATAAAGGAGCCCAGTAATTTAGTTTGTAGAATAGATTTAGGCTTACAGCACTTTGCAGCGATTGCAAATGACGCAGGGGTATTCAAGGTTGAGTATCCAAAGTATCTTATTAAAGCCGAGAAGAGGCTTAAGAGGTTGCAGAGGCAGCTGTCAAGGAAGGAGAAGGAATCCAGGAACAGGGAGAAGGCGGTAAAGAGGCTAGCTAGGGAGCATGAATATGTAAAGAACAGCAAGGAAGATTTTTTGCACAAAATGCAGAAGCGTACATGACAGAAACGAGAATGCGGCCAAGAATTTGAGGGGATATGGTGCGGCTTTGATAAAAGGAGTAGGGTAGGGACTACCCGAATTTACGCCTGTGGAGATTGGACCTCTACTGCGGAAGAAGTTTTTCTTCTGCAGCAAGTCTGGTCAATGAAGCAGGAAGCCACCACCTCCATAGGTGGGCGGTATTTCAATAAGGTTGTACAGTCGTATTCCTCAAAAATATGCATAAAAAGGCCGCCACGAGAACAATCTCTGGCGGTCTGCTTTTGGTCCTATCTCTTGGAGAACTGAGGCGCTCTTCGCGCACCTTTCAAACCGTACTTCTTTCTCTCTTTCATTCGCGGATCGCGCGTCAGGAATCCGGCTTTCTTAAGTATCGGGCGGAAACCCTCGTCAACCTTCAACAATGCCCTGGAAATACCGTGCCTGATAGCACCGGCCTGTCCGCTAAAGCCGCCTCCTTCAACCTTTGCGATGACGTCAAACTTACCTAATGTGCCTGTCAATTCCAAAGGCTGCCTCACCATAATCCGCAGAGGTTCCATTCCAAAGTAATCTTTGATATCGCGGTCATTGATAATGATTTTGCCTTCTCCTGGGATAAGCCGTACCCTGGCTACAGAGGTCTTTCTTCTACCTGTTCCATAATACTGTATGTTAGCCAACGCATATCTCTCCTTTCCCGACCTTCATTACAGTTCAAGTATTTCGGGCTGTTGAGCCTCGTGCTTATGGTTGGGCCCTGCATACACCTTCAGCTTTTTAAGCATCTTCCGCCCCAGCCTGTTGTGGGGCAACATCCCTTTTACGGCATGATATATGACCAATGTAGGCTTACGCTCTAAAAGCTGTCTGTAGGGAATCTCTTTTAATCCTCCAGGGTACAGGGAATGGTGGCGGTACATCTTCTTATCGAGTTTTTTACCCGTAAGCTTAACTTTCTCGGCATTGATAACTATCACATAATCGCCAGTATCCACATGGGGAGTATAAATCGGCTTGTGTTTACCCCTCAATATTTTGGCTATTTGAGACGCCAGCCTACCCAACGGCTTATCGGTTGCATCCACAACATACCATTTCCTTGTAACTTTATCCGGTTTAGCTACAAAAGTCTTCATGGCTTTTCCTCCTATTCCACTCGATTATCTAATCTAGTATGTCACCATACAAATCTTCTAGTTAACCAACATCTTTTGGGGAAAAATCATCTTTCACTTCTTATCAAATTACCTCTCCTTCAAGCAGCCAATTTATTAAAAACGTACTATAAAATATAAGCATGCTATCACATTCAATTGCACTGCCCTACTGCAGATTTATCAGCAGCACAAAATACATGTACTTACCTTCACGCTCAATCATTTTTCATAAACAGCCAGGGCTAATAGAGCACATTAAAACTAGGTTATATTGTAATACAAGGCCTTCAGCCTGTCAAGGCCAAAATATCAATTGATTTTAAAGAGCCTTCAAAAATTTTCTAACAATTCAATCAACACCTTCAACCGCTCTAGCGTATCTATATAGGCATAACGCTTAATAGCGACTATCAATAATAGACCTTTTCAAGGCACAACCCGTGGGCAGGTACTGTTGGCCCCGCCTTGTCCCTATCCCCCGACTCCAGGATGCGCTTCATATCAGATTCCAACATCCTGTGCCGCCCTATCTCTATGAAGGTTCCTACAAGGATGCGCACCATGTTGTACAAAAACCCATTCCCTTTAATATGGAAATGGAGATAACAAGGCGGTTCCCAAACCCAGTAGGCCTCGTATACCGTTCTCACGGTGTTTTTCACGCCGCTGCCAGCACTCTGAAAAGCCTTGAAATCGTGAGTGCCTATAATATATTTTGCTGCGGCATTCATTGCTTCCACGTCTAAAATGTCAGGAACGTGATAGTAATAATTCCTGGCTATGGCAGGAGCGTGTGGACGCATGCATATCGAATACCTGTACTGCTTTGCCTTAGCCGAATACCTGGCATGAAATTCATGAGAAACTTCTTGCGACTCAAGCACGCGAATGTCGGGGGGCAGTACTGAATTCAAGGCAAAGCTGAAGCGCTCAGCAGGAATCCTCGAGGCTGTAAAAAAGTTGGCCACCTGCCCCCGTGCATGCACACCGCTATCGGTCCGCCCCGCACCTATAACCGTAATCCTTTCCTTGGTCAGCTTGTATAAAGCCTCCTCTACCACCTGTTGAATGGACAATGCATTCTTCTGCCTTTGCCAGCCAGCATAGTTGGTACCATCATACTCCAGCACGATTTTTATGTTCCTCATACTTTCATACTCCTGTATTCAGTACATCCCGCTGCAAGGCTGAATAACCAGCCAGCCCGCTACCATATCCAGAAAACTACCATGCGTCCTTGATCGTGGCAGGTCATTCAAACCGCCAAACTTTGTCAAAATTAAATTTCACTCATCACAGCGTTCCGATGTTCTCTGAAATTTATCTGAATCAATATATCTGATAAACATATCCGAGTCAATAGCCCATTTGACAGCCGCTTTAAGGCTCATTACAGTACATAGCTGTCCAAGAGTATGCCTACTACCAACAGCAGGGTCACGGCCACCGCCAGGTAATCCCTCCTGGCCGCTTTGAGCACCTTCATGCGTGTTCGATTTTTGCCACCGCGATAGCAGCGTGACTCCATCGCCATGGCCAATTCATCGGCCCTTCTAAAAGCGCTTATAAACAAAGGCACCAAAAGCGGTACCAAAGCTTTGGCCCTTTGGAATAGATTACCGCTCTCGAAATCCGCTCCCCTGGCCATTTGTGCCTTCATTATCTTATCGGTCTCCTCCAGCAAAGTGGGGATAAACCGTAGGGCAATGGTCATCATCATAGCTAGCTCATGAGCCGGGAAGCGAACGACCTGAAGCGGCTGCAACAAGCGCTCGATACCGTCGGTCAATGAAATAGGGGAGGTGGTCAGAGTAAGCAACGAGGTCCCAATGACCAGCAATATCAAGCGCAGAGCCATGAAGACCCCCTGCCTTAAACCCTCCTGGGTAAATTTAAGGACCCAAACCTGAAACAGCACCTTATTCCCGGGAGTGAAGAAGACGTTTATGAAAAACGTCAAAACTATTATGAACAGGAGAGGCTTGAGCCCTCTCAAAATATATCGGATTGGCACTTCTGAAAGCCACATTGCAAGTGCTATATACGCAAAAATCAGCGCATATCCCAGATAGGTTTTAGCAAAAAATATTATTACGATAAAAACAAAGGTCAGTATTATCTTAACCCGTGGATCAAGCTTATGTATGGGCGATTGGCCGGGGAAAAATTGACCTATGGTAATATCTTTAATCATTTTTTCTTCCCCCTCACCCTCTCTAAAATGACCTTGACAGCTTGCTCCACGGTGTAAATGTTGTCGGGTACATCCATGCCTCTGGCTTTCAAGCCCCTCATCACATGCGTTATTTGGGGAATCCCCAGCCCCATAGCATGAAGCTCATCCACATGTGAAAATACCTCTTCTGGCTTGCCCATCAAAGCTATTCTGCCCCTGTTCATCACTATAATCCTATCGACCAGCCTGGCGATGTCCTCCATGCTGTGCGAAACCAAGATGATGGTCATACCCCGCTGCGCGTGCAAATTCTTTATCTGGCCTAAAATCTCGTCCCTTCCTCTGGGGTCCAGACCGGCAGTAGGCTCATCTAGGATGAGGATTCTGGGCTCCATTGCGAGAACCCCTGCAATGGCAACTCGCCTTCTCTGTCCCCCACTTATCTCAAAAGGCGAGCGATCCTTCACGGCTTCAAAATCCAACCCCACCAGGGCCATGGCCTCTCTTACCCTTCTCTCCACTTCGTCCTCTGGAAGGTTCAAGTTTCTGGGACCAAAGGCAATATCCTGGTATACCGTTTCCTCAAACAGCTGATGCTCGGGATATTGAAACACCAGTCCCACATGCTGTCTGAGCCTCTTGGGTACCTTGCTCTCACTCGTGATCTCAATATCGTCCACCACAATTCTGCCCTTGGTTGGCTTTAAAAGCCCATTGAGGTGCTGTACCAATGTAGACTTTCCCGAACCTGTATGCCCAATAAGCCCCACAAACTCCCCATCCTGAATCTCAAAGCTCACGTCATCCAGAGCCAGCGACTCAAAAGGGCTACCCGGCATATATACGTGCGTTAAATGCTCAACTACAATCGGCATATGGCATCCACCATCTCTTCCACTTTTAAGACGTTCAAGGGTACATCCAGCCCTTCAGCCCTGAGCCTGTAAGCCAGCTCGGTCACCTGCGGCACATCCAGCCCTATCTCCTTTAAAACCTCAACTTGGGAGAATACTTCCTGTGGCGTCCCCTGCAGCACTATCTTACCCTGTTCCATTACGATAACTCTGTCAGCATCGACCGCTTCTTCCATATAATGGGTTATATGGACAACCGTGATGCCCTCATGCTTGTTCAAATACTTCACCGTTTCCATCACTTCACGCCGTCCCACCGGGTCCAGCATGGCGGTTGGCTCGTCCAGCACAATTATTTCAGGCTTCATGGCAAGGATGCCGGCTATGGCAACTCTTTGCTTCTGACCACCGGAGAGATAGTGCGGAGCCGCCTGGGCATACTCCTGCATTCCCACGGCCTTGAGAGCCTCGGCCACTCTCCTCTGTATCTCCTCCGGGGGCAGGCCCAGGTTTTCAGGCCCAAAGGCCACGTCCTCCTCTACTACTGTGGCCACCAGCTGATTATCGGGGTTTTGGAAGACCATGCCTGCCGTCTGCCGTATCTCCCACAGCTTATCCTCGTCTCTGGTATCCATTCCTTTTATCCAGACCACGCCACTGCTGGGACGCAGCAGCGCATTGAGATGCTTGGCCAGCGTGGATTTCCCTGAGCCATTGTGGCCAATGATTACCACAAACTCCCCCTTTTGGATGTCAAGAGTCACCCCATTTAGAGCCGCAATCTCCTCACCCTCAAAGCTCAAATATTCAAATTGTACATCCTGCAACCTAATGATGGGCTCCATAGCTTTCTCCTTAAAGATTTTAACTTCATGATAAAAATTATGGATTAAATGTAACACTTAATCCACCGTCAAAATCAATCTACCAGCTCTATGAGCACCTGTTCGGCGCCGTCCCCTCTTCTGGGACCTAGCTTGATAATCCTGGTATAACCTCCAGCACAGTTCTTTTCCTCATTTCTGGCCCTGTATTTAGGCCCATATTCATTAAACAGCTTCTCTATAAGAGGATGCTTTATCTCTCTCATGCGCTGCTTGTATTCCTTCTTGGTCTCCTCACGGGTCTTGGGTTCGCGCAAGTCATAGAGGAAAGCCATCATCTTTCTTCTAGCGTTCAATTTAGAAGGTGCATCGTTGGTAACCTCTATAGTAACGGTCTGGCCCTTTTCGTTGTTGACCTGTTTTTGTACCTTTACCGTCTTATCATACTCATTCACGGCAAGGTGAATGAGCTTTTCAGCAATGCGACGCACTTCCTTGGCCCTTGCCTCAGTAGTAACTATTTTTCCATGCCACAGCAATGCAGAAACCTGATTTCGAAGCAGTGCACGCCTTTGGTCGCTGGGCTTGCCCAACTTTCTCTGTTTGGCCATAGTATCGCCTCCTTTTCACGTGGTGTTTGCAATCTCGTAGGTCATTCTTCTTTCTTTTTCAGGCTCAATCCTAAAGCCTTTAATTTCTGTTGCACTTCTTCCAGGGATTTCTTACCCAGGTTCCTCACCTTCATCATGTCCTCTTCTGTCCTCTGAATAAGCTCCTGCACCGTGTTGATCCCGGCACGCTTCAAGCAGTTGTAAGAGCGAACAGAAAGGTCAAGCTCTTCTATGGTCATCTCAAGCACTTTTTCTTTCTTATCTTCTTCTTTTTCTACCATTATCTCGACATCATTTACATGGTCAGTTAAATTGACAAACAGAGCTAAATGTTCGCTCAATATCTTGGCAGCCAGGCTGGTTGCTTCGTCGGGCTTTATGGTACCGTTTGTCCAAACCTCCAGCGTCAGCTTGTCATAGTCGGTAACCTGCCCAACGCGAGTATCCTCCACCGTGAAATTTACCTTTCTGATGGGGGTAAATATCGAGTCAATAGGAATGATGCCAATGGGCTGCCCCGGCTTCTTATTCTTCTCTGCCGGCACATAACCCCTGCCTTTCTCAACGTTCATCTCCATATAGAGCTTTCCATCTTCGTTCAGAGTGGCTATGTGCAAGTCAGGGTTTACAATCTCCACATCGGCATCAGTAATGATATCACCCGCTTTTACTTCACAAGGCCCCTGGGCATTTATGGTCAAAACCCTCGGCTCATTGGTCTCCATCTTTATACACAGCTCTTTAAGGTTGAGAATTATCTCAACCAGGTCTTCCTTCACGCCCGGTATTGTGGAAAACTCATGGAGCACGCCATCTACTTTAATGAAAGTAACAGCGGCCCCTGGCAACGAAGACAGCAGCACCCTCCTTAAGGAATTGCCAAGGGTGATGCCAAACCCTCTTTCCAGGGGTTCCACCACGAATTTGCCGTAGCGGTTGTCTTCGCTCATTTCCACAATCTCTATTCTCGGCTTCTCAATTTCAATCATTCAAATAAACCCTCCTCATAACATTGTTGAACTATACCTATCCGAGGGTGAGACGCTTTTCAGCTTATGACAAATCATCACTTGGAGTACAGCTCAACGATCAGGTGCTCCTGAATAGGCACATCAATATCCTGGCGTGTAGGTAACGCTGTTACTGTCCCTTCCAATTTGTCAAAATCAACGGACAACCACGGAACTATATTACCAGCCGGGCCTTGCTCACGCAGGGCTTTAAAATGCTCCATTTTGGCAGCGCTCTTTTCGGCAACGGCAATTACATCACCTACATCCACAAGATAAGAAGGAATGTTCACCCTCTTACCGTTTACAGTAAAATGCCCATGACGTACCAGCTGGCGCGCCTGAGCACGGGAGCTTGCAAATCCCATACGGTATACTACGTTATCCAACCTTCTCTCCAGTATCTGCAGGAGATTTTCGCCCGTTACGCCCTTCATGCGCTCAGCCATCTCAAAATACCTTTCAAACTGCCTCTCCAATACGCCGTATATCCTCTTGACCTTCTGCTTTTCACGCAGCTGAAGCCCATATTCCGAAAGCTTTTTTCTATTCCTTCCGTGTTGCCCCGGAGGGAAAGGCCTTCTTTCGAAAGCGCATTTATCGGTATAGCAACGGCTTCCTTTCAAATAAAGCTTCATGCCCTCGCGCCTGCAAAGCCGGCATACAGGTCCTGTATATCTTGCCATTCACTTAACACCTCCAAACATTTTATTATACCCTTCTGCGTTTGGGCGGCCGGCAGCCATTATGTGGTATGGGAGTAACGTCCTTAATGAGGCTTACCTCTAACCCAGCAGCCTGCAGCGAACGAATAGCAGCTTCCCGTCCCGCTCCCGGGCCTTTTACGTGTACCTCCACCGTCTTTAATCCATGTTCCATGGCAGCCTTAGCGGCCGATTCAGCTGCTAACTGCGCCGCATAAGGAGTGCCTTTTTTGGTCCCACTAAACCCTATAGTACCACCGCTTGCCCACGTAATCGTATTCCCTGCAGTATCAGTTATGGTCACAATGGTGTTATTGAAAGTCGATTGAATATGGGCTATTCCTCGTTCTATATTTTTTCTCTCACGTCTCTTTTTAGTTTTACGTGCTTGCTTTGCCATTCCTCACACGCCTCCTTGCAGCTTCTTCTTCCTTGTGCCAATACCCGGTCTCGGACCTTTTCTCGTCCGTGCGTTGGAGCGCGTCCTCTGCCCGCGAACCGGCAAACCTCTCCTGTGCCTTATCCCTCTATAACAGCCAATTTCTATTAATCTCTTTATGTTGAGGGCAACTTCCCTACGAAGGTCGCCTTCGACCTTTACATTTTTGTCGATATAATCCCTTAACTTGGCTACTTCTTCTTCGGTTAAATCTTTTACCCTGGTATCGGGATTAACGCCAGTAGCGGCCAAAATCTCATTGGCTTTGGCTCTCCCAATGCCATAGATATATGTCAGAGCAATTTCTACCCTTTTGTCCCTGGGCAGATCAACACCGGCAATACGCGCCATTGTTACACCTCCGTACTCTAATTATTCCATTTTTTCATATTTCAAAACATCATGGGATTATCCCTGTCTTTGTTTGTGCTTGGGATTTTCACAAATCACCCTTATTTTACCTTTTCTCTTTATTATCTTGCATTTCTCGCATATGGCTTTAACCGATGGTCGCACTTTCATTGCTGTATCCCTCCTTTATTTAAGACGCCAAGTAATTCGGCCACGAGTGAGGTCATATGGCGATAGTTCGACCGTTACCCTGTCGCCGGGCAAAATGCGTATGAAGTTCATGCGAAGTTTCCCGGACAGGTGGGCTAAAACCCTGTGGCCGTTTTCCAGCTCCACCTGAAACATCGCATTAGGTAACGCTTCCACCACAGTGCCCTCAACCTCAATTACATCTTCCCTGGCCAAACAGCTCACCCTCCTATTGTTCATATCCCAACGCTTCCAAGCTCTTTCTGAGCTCAGCATCAAACACTTTTTTACCGCTTAAAATTTTTTCTCTCACATTATACACCACATGCGGCTTTGCTTCCAGATGCTTTATCTTTTTTTTCTTGGGTTTGTCTATTGACCTGGTTCTGCCATTTGCAATCCACACATAGTTTTCATCAATTCTGCCTATGATTATAAAATGTTTGCCTTTGTCCCGCCCCGCTTTGGCCAACACCACTCTCCCTATATCCATATCATCATGCATTACATTCACCCACTTTTACTGAGTTAATATTTCGGGGTCACCATCAGTGATAGCAATGGTGTGCTCATAGTGGGCTGACAGGCTTCCGTCCTGCGTCACGACGGTCCACCCGTCATCCAGTATGACCACCTGATCAGTCCCCTCATTGATCATGGGTTCGATAGCCAAAGTCATTCCCGGGCGTAGCCGCACGCCTCTACCTGGGGGGCCATAATTGGGCACTTGAGGGTCTTCATGCATGTTCTGACCTATCCCATGCCCCACAAAGGCCTTAACCACAGAATAACCTTTACTTTCTACAAAAATTTGAATGGCGTGGGATATGTCAGAGAGGCGGTATCCTGGCCGGGCATATTTCAATCCTTCATAGAATGCTTCTTCAACGGTTTTGATCAATTGTAGGGCACGAGGATGCACGTTCCCAACAGCATATGTCTTTGCCGCGTCTCCATGATAGCCTTTGTACATTACTCCTATATCTACACTGACAATATCCCCATCCTGTAGCTGAACAGGACCAGGAATACCATGAATCACCTGATTATTTATCGAGGTACATATGCTGGCTGGGAACCCATGATATCCTTTGAACGAAGGAATTGCATTGTGGCGGTATATATATTCCTCCACCAGTCTATTCAGCTGAGCCGTTGTCATCCCTACCTCAATGCTCTTTGCAACCAGCTCATGGGCCCCCGCTACAATCTTCCCAGCTTCACGCATGATCTCGAGTTCTTTTTTAGATTTTATGATGATCATATGGCAACCCTACTTTAAGAAACCTCGGTAATGCCTCATAAGCATCTGGGCTTCCAGCTGTTTCACTGTTTCAAGAGCCACACCTACCACGATGAGGATGGCCGTCCCACCAAAATACATAGGCATGTTAGTCGCTGCCGATGCAGCAATGGGAATTATGGCGACCGCTACCAGGAACAATGACCCCACGAGAGTAATGCGGTTGGATATACGTGCAAGGTAGTCAGCGGTTGGCTTGCCTGGCCTTATACCCTGGACAAAACCGCCATACTGCCTCAAGTTGTTTGCAATCTCAACGGGGTTAAAGGTAATCTGCGTATAGAAAAAGGTGAAGAATATGATAAACAGCGCATACAAAACCCCGTAGAGAGCGGTTCCCTGATGAAAATATTTTTCCACCCATGCGTTGAATCCACTGCCAGGGAAAAATTGCGCTATAATTTGGGGCAAAGATAATATCGACACCGCGAATATGATGGGGAGAACGCCAGAGGAATTAACCTTTAGCGGTATATGGGTGCTTTGCCCGCCGTATACCTTACGCCCAACAACGCGCTTGGCATACTGTACGGGTATTCTCCTTTCCCCGGAATCCACAAATATTACCGCGGCGACCAACAAGATAGCGAATACTACGACTATTGGCAAGCTCCAGGGGCTTATAGTCTTGGCCACAAAAGCCAGCTGCCACAGCGATACCGCTGCCACCGGAAGCCTAGATATGATGCTGGTAAATATAAGGAGAGATATCCCGTTGCCTATCCCCTTATCGGTAATCTGCTCACCCAGCCACATCAAAAAGGCCGTCCCAGCAGTCAGGGTCAAAGCTACAATGATATACCCCAGAAGATTTCTATTCTCCAGTGCTTCCCCTGCAAGTCCGTAGGTAATACCGATAGCCTGTATGAAAGCAAGAACCACGGTGGCGTAACGGGTATACTGCGCGATTTTCTTTTGCCCCTCCTGGCCCTCTTTGGCCAGCTGTTCAAGCCTGGGGATAGCGACCGTAAGCAGCTGCATTATGATGGACGCGTTAATGTATGGGGTTATACCCATAGCAAATATGGTGAAGTTGGCAAACGCTCCTCCCGAGATGATGTCCAGCAGCCCCAGGAGAGTATTTCCCTCCACCAAATCCCTTACATAGCTGCTGTCAATCCCGGGAACCGGTATGAAGCTCCCCACCCTGTAAACCAAGAGCATGAGGAGCGTATAGATAATCTTTTTCCTAAGGTCGTCTATCCGCCAGGCATTCTTCAAGGTTTCAAACACTTTAAATCACCTCTGCTTTACCTCCAACAGCTTCAATCTTCTGTTGGGCTGTTTTGCTGAACTTATGGGCCCTGACTATCAAGCTCTTGGTAAGCTCGCCGTCCCCTAAGATCTTAACACCATCCTTAATCTTCTTTATCAAACCTTTTTCCTTCAAAAGCTCGGGGGTGACCACTGTACCGGGTTCGAATATCTCCAGGTCGCCAACATTTACCTCGCTGTATACCTTGGCAAAGATGTTGGTAAACCCTCGCTTGGGAATGCGCCTGGTCAATGGCATCTGTCCGCCTTCAAAACCTGGTCGAACCCCTCCGCCGCTTCTGGCTTTCTGTCCCTTATGGCCGCGCCCGGCTGTCTTGCCATGTCCCGAACCGATTCCTCTACCCTTTCGCTTTGGCTTTTTGTTGCTGCCCTCTGGAGCCCTCAATTCATGCAGTTTCACCTGATACACCTCCCCGTTACTCCTCTATCTCTTCAACTTCTACTAGATGCTTGACTTTCTGTATCATTCCCCGAATAGTAGGGTTATCCTCATGAATCTTTTGACTCCTTATCTTCCT
Organism: Caldicoprobacter faecalis; assembly: GCF_900115765.1. Classification (NCBI taxonomy): domain Bacteria; kingdom Bacillati; phylum Bacillota; class Clostridia; order Caldicoprobacterales; family Caldicoprobacteraceae; genus Caldicoprobacter; species Caldicoprobacter faecalis. The sequence continues at coordinate 108,106 of NZ_FOXR01000005.1, forward strand.
AAGGCCCAGAGCCCTAAGGGTTGCAATTTGATCCTGCGTGCAGCCAATAGTACTGCGCACCTGGGTTACTCTCAGTTTACCCATCGCTTACTACCTCCTTAACCTAGTATCTCCTCGACCGACTTACCACGGAGCCTGGCAATTTCCTCAGGCGTTCTCAACTTGGACAACCCTTCCATCACGGCATATGCCACGTTGATGGGATTGTTGGAGCCTATCGATTTTGTCAGAATATCGCGAATACCCGCCAGCTCCAACACAGCGCGCGCAGGACCACCTGCTATAACTCCCGTACCTTCACGGGCAGGTATCAAGATTACCTTGCCTGCACCAAACTCGCCTATCACCTCATGAGGAATGGTGGTATTGATAATGGGAACTTTAATCATGTTCTTCTTGGCCTTTTCAACAGCCTTCCTGATAGCATCAGGAATCTCGGCTGCTTTGCCAAGACCTATTCCCACATGTCCGTTTTCATCCCCCACAACCACAAGGGTGCTAAACCTAAAGTTTTTTCCGCCCTTCACAACCTTGGATACACGATTGATGCTCACAACCCGTTCTTTAAGATCCAACTTACTAGCATCTATCCGCTGCATGCGTTACCCTCCTTTAAAACTCCAGTCCGGCTTCTCGCGCACCAGCCGCTACTTCTTGTACTCTTCCATGATATTTATAACCTCCGCGATCAAATACAACTTTTTTTATCCCTTTCTCCAGGGCTCGTTTGGCGATCAACTGGCCAACCATTCTGGCAGCCTCTTTTTTGGTTTTGCCAACGATCTTGTCTCTCAACTCTGGATCAAGGGTGGAGGCTGATACCAGGGTATGCCCTATCTCATCGTTGATTATTTGCGCATAGGTATGCTTCAGGCTTCTAAAAACATTCAGGCGTGGTCTCTCTGCGGTGCCTTTGACTTTTTTTCTAATGCGCATATGCCGAACTTTCCTGGCTTCATTCCTGTCTACCTTTTTAATCACGCCGCGTCACTCCTTCCCCTATTATTTACCAGCCTTACCCTGCTTTTGTATTACTCTCTCGTTTTCATATCTTATGCCTTTACCCTTATAGGGTTCAGGGGGCTTTACGCTCCTGATCCTTGCTGCCACTTCCCCTACCTTTTGCTTATCAATTCCCTTAACTATGACCTTATTGGGAGCAGGTACTTCAAACTCAATACCAGGCTCCTCATTTATCTCAACCGGATGGGAGTATCCAACCGACAACACCAGCTTCTTGCCCTGCTTTTGAGCCCTGTAACCTACCCCTACAATCTCTAGGCTCTTTTGGTAGCCTCTGGTTACACCCTCAATCATGTTTTGAATCAGGGTACGGCTCAAACCGTGCAGGGCTTTGTGAAATTTCTCGTCAGTTGGACGTTCCACCCTCACCATGTTTCCATCGACAATTACTTTCATATCCCTGTGAATGCGCTGGGTTAGTTCGCCCTTCGGCCCTTTTACGGTAACGTTGTTATTGGAATCCACGCTCACTGTGACTCCAGAGGGAATGATTACAGGCCGTTTCCCTACTCTTGACATTTCAAAACACCTCCATTCCGTTAAAGTTACAGCAACTTACCAGATATAGCAGAGCACTTCTCCTCCCAATCCTTCCTTGCGTGCCTGTTTATCGGTCATAATGCCTTTGGACGTAGAAATGATGGCAATGCCCAATCCGCCTAAAACTTTGGGGACCTGGTCCTTTTTCACGTATACCCTCAAACCGGGTTTGCTTATCCTCTTAAGCCCGGTAATAACCCCTTGCTTGTTGGGACCATACTTCAGGGTAATCCGCAGGATGCCCTGCTTTCCGTCTTCGATCTCGGTGAAGTCCCTGATATATCCCTCTTCCAGCAGTATCCGAGCTATCGCTCTCTTAACGTTTGAAGCTGGTACATCCACCGTCTCATGCTTAGCTATCAAAGCATTGCGAATGCGTGTGAGCATATCCGCGATTGGATCGGTCACCATGTTTCTTTACCTCCTTTCAGTCTCTCCTGCTTACCAGCTTGCCTTCCTGACGCCTGGTATTTGTCCCTTATGAGCCAGTACCCTGAAACACAGGCGGCATACTCCAAACTTCCTCAAATACGCACGAGGCCGGCCACACAAACGGCAACGGTTATAAGCCCTTGTCGAGTACTTGGGCTTTTTTTGCTGCTTTACAATCAACGCTTTTCTGGCCACTCAACTTTCCCTCCCTATCACTGTTTTGCAAATGGCATACCCAGTAACGCTAAAAGCTCCTTTGCCTCTTCGTCGGTCTTTGCAGTGGTAACTATTATAACGTCCATTCCCCTTATCTTCTCGACCTTATCGTAGTTTATCTCAGGGAATATGAGCTGCTCCTTTATTCCTAGAGCATAGTTACCGCGGCCATCAAAGGATTTGGGCGAAACGCCCCTGAAGTCCCTTACACGAGGGAGCGCTATGTTGAACAACCTGTCCAGAAACTCGTACATCCGATTACCGCGCAGGGTTACTTTAGCGCCAATCTTCATACCTGCTCTCACTTTAAAAGCCGCCACTGATTTTTTGGCCACAGTAGCAACCGGCCTTTGCCCCGTTATTGCTGCCAGCTCCTCCATAGCGCTTTCCAGGAACTTAGGGTTCTCCTTGGCATCTCCCACTCCCATGTTTATTACGACCTTTTCCAGTCTGGGTACTTCCATGACGTTTTTATACCCGAACTTTTCCATCATAGCTGGAACGACAGTTTTCTTATACAGCTCTTTCAATCGTGGCTCCACACCATTTCCCTCCCTTCAAAGACCTAGTCATTAAAAGTCTCACCGCATTTCTTGCAAACCCGTACCTTTGTACCATCTTCCAGTATCTTGTGCCCAACGCGCGTCCTCTGGTTGCACTTGGTGCATACCAGCATAACCTTGCTGGCATATATGGGCGCTTCAGTGCGAATTATTCCACCCGGCTGATTTACCCCTCGAGGTTTCTGATGGCGGGCAACTATATTGACCTTTTCCACAATCACCTTCCCCTGTTTAGGAAAGGCTGCAATTACCTTGCCCCGCACATTCTTGTACTTTCCTGATATCACCTCAACCAGGTCGCCTTTTCGCACATGGAGCTTACTTCTAGCTGCCAACTTAACCCACCTCCTTTACAGTACCTCAGGAGCTAAAGATACTATCCTCATAAAATCCTTATCCCTCAATTCTCTGGCGACAGGTCCGAAGATTCGAGTACCTACAGGCTGCTTTGCCTCGTTGATGATCACCGCAGCGTTGTCATCAAACTTGATGTACGAACCATCGGGCCTTCGTAGCCCCTTCTTTGTACGCACTATAACTGCCTTTACCACATCGCCCTTTTTAACAACACCGCCGGGCGTGGCGCTCTTTACGGAAGCCACTATGATATCGCCTATATTCCCATACTTTTTGCTGGAACCGCCCAACACCCTGATGCACATGATTTCCTTTGCACCAGTGTTGTCTGCTACTTTAAGGCGTGTTTGTTGCTGCACCATCTTCGTCCCCTCCTTCTTCGAGCGGCAATGGCTCTGCCATCTGAGCTCTCTCGAGTATCTCCACTACCCTCCACCGCTTTTCCTTGCTGAGCGGTCGGGTCTCCATGATCATTACCTTGTCGCCAACTCGGCATTCGTTATTTTCATCGTGAGCCTTAAACTTCTTGGTGCGCTTTATTACCTTGCCGTATAGGTCGTGCCTTACCTTTCTTTCGACAGCCACCACAACAGTTTTATCCATCTTATCGCTGACGACAACGCCTATGCGGACCTTCCTTTTGCCTCGAGTTTTCTGCGCCATACAGCCCCTCCTTTCTAACATTTTTTATTACATCTCAGCAGCTTTTAACTCTCTTTCGCGAAGGATAGTCTTAATACGGGCTATATCCCTTTTCACTTCGCGTATTCTCATTGGATTCTCCAGCTGTCCGGTGGCTAGCTGAAAGCGGAGATTAAACAGCTCACTCTTCAGCTCATTTAGCTTTTCCTTTAGCTCCTCGTTGGTCATCTCTCTCCACTTGCTGGCCTTCATAATGCCTCACCACCTAACTCTTCTCTTTTAACAAACTTGCACTTGATAGGCAGCTTGTGACCAGCCAAACGCAAGGCCTCGCGCGCAACATCTTCCGGTATTCCCGCGATTTCAAACATGACGCGTCCTGGCTTGACCACAGCTACCCAATATTCGGGTGAACCCTTCCCGCTACCCATTCGGGTCTCAGCAGGTTTTTTGGTAACAGGCTTGTGTGGGAAAATCTTGATCCACACCTTTCCGCCTCTTCGGATATATCGGGTAAGGGCAATACGCGCGGCCTCAATCTGATTGCTGGTGATCCAACCAGGCTCTAGGGCCTGCAACCCGTATTCACCATAAGTAACGGTATTACCCTTGGTGGCTTTCCCCTTCATCCTTCCACGCTGCTGTTTGCGATACTTTACTCTCTTAGGCATTAACATCGGTATTTCCCCCTTCTGCTTTTGGTAAATCCTTGTTCTTGGGTTTTGGGAGAACATCTCCTTTATAGATCCATACCTTCACGCCAATGCGCCCATATGTGGTATGAGCTTCTGCAAATCCGTAATCAATATCCGCTCTCAATGTCTGAAGCGGTATGGTGCCCTCATGATATCCTTCGCTTCTTGCAATCTCTGCTCCGCCCAAACGCCCCGATACCATGGTCTTTATACCTTTGGCACCTGCTTTCATAGCCCGCGCAATGGCCTGCTTCATAGCACGCCTGTAAGAAATCCTCTTCTCAATTTGGGCGGCGATGTTTTCTGCCACCAGCTGGGCATCAAGCTCCGGCACCTTGACCTCAATAATGTTGATCATGACGCTTTTCTTTGTAAACTTCTCCAGCTCGTTTTTCAAGGCCTCGATGCCGGCTCCACCTTTCCCTATAACAATCCCCGGCTTAGCAGTGTGGATATTGATCCTTATCTTATTGGCAGCCCTTTCGATCTGAATTCTAGAAATGCCAGCTGTATAAAGTTTATTTTTAATCAGTTCTCTTATCTTTACATCCTCTATCAGGGTATCGGCAAAATATTTCTTGGGAACAATCCATTTGGCGTCCCAATCCTTAATGATACCAACCCTTAAACCATGGGGGTGTACTTTTTGACCCACGAAATTATCCCTCCCTACTTCTTGATCTCATCTAGCACGACGGTAATATGGCTGGTCCTCTTACGGATCATATAAGCCATACCCCTGGCACGCGGCCTTATTCGCTTCAGAGTGGGCCCCTGATCTGCGTATATCTCAGCAACGTACAGATTGTCCTGACTCATGTTCATATTGTTCTCCGCGTTAGCAATAGCGGACTTCAGCACCTTCATAACCGGCCTTGCAGCGGCCCTGGGCGTATTAGCCAGTATGGCCAAAGCCTCATTGACTGTTTTCCCCCGGATCAAATCTATCACCGCTCTCACCTTTCTGGGGGACATCCTGATGTACCTTGCAATAGCCCTGGGGCGCGTATCTTTGTTTTGTTCGCGAGCTTTTGCTTTTTCTCTGATCCTGGTAGCCATGCGTACCGCCTCCCTTCATTAAAATGGTCACAATGCTTACTTCAGTGACGTGGACTTTTCAGTATGGTCACCGTGCCCTCTAAACGTCCTGGTAGGAGCAAACTCGCCCAACTTATGCCCCACCATTTCTTCCGTGATGTATACCGGAACGTGCTTGCGCCCGTCATGAACCGCTATAGTATGGCCCACCATCTCAGGCACAATTGTGGAATCTCTGGACCAAGTCTTTATAACGGCCTTTTTGCCGGATTCATTCATAGCCCTGATCTTTTTAAGCAAGCTTTCACATACGTACGGCCCTTTTTTCTTTGAACGACTCATACATCCGCCTCCCTTCATCCAACCAAACTGCGTTTAAACTAACGCCTGCGCTTGATAATATACTTATCGGATTCCTTGTTCTTTTTCCTGGTCTTATAGCCCAAAGTAGGTTTACCCCATGGTGTAACAGGTGCTGGTAGTCCAATAGGTGCTTTGCCTTCGCCACCGCCATGAGGATGATCCACCGGGTTCATAGCAGAACCGCGTACTGTTGGACGTATGCCCATATGACGTTTACGACCAGCCTTCCCGATCGAAACATTCTCATGATCCAGGTTTCCAACCTGTCCAATGGTAGCCCTGCAATCCAAATGTATCATCCTTATTTCTCCAGAGGGCAACCTGACATGGGCATAATCCCCTTCCTTTGCCATCAGCTGAGCGGCTCCGCCAGCAGCCCGTACCAATTGCCCCCCACGGCCCGGATACAGCTCTATGTTGTGAATGATGGTTCCCACAGGAATATTCCTTAAAGGCAGGGCATTTCCTACCTTGATGTCAACATTTTCACCCGACATCACAGTGTCGCCAACTTTTAAGCCTAAAGGAGCTATGATATACCTCTTTTCGCCATCCTTGTAATGGAGCAGGGCTATATTGGCAGTCCTGTTGGGGTCATATTCGATAGCCGCCACTTTAGCAGGGATGTTATCCTTATCTCTCTTAAAATCAATTATTCTGTATTTCCTTTTTACTCCACCGCCTCTGTGCCTGACGGTTATACGACCTTCATTATTTCTACCAGAATGCTTCTTTAAAGGCACCACTAAAGACTTTTCGGGCTCTTTCTTTGTGATCTCTTCAAAGGTCAAAACGCTCATGTTGCGCCTACCAGGGGAGGTTGGCTTATACACTTTTATACCCATGATTCCTTATCCCTCCTTATTGCGCCATTCCTTCAAAGAACGGGATTTCCTTGCTGTCAGGAGCAAGTTTGACGATCGCCTTTTTATATGCAGGCGTCCTCCCTACATGGACACCCATTCTCTTGAGCTTGCCCTTGTATCTCATGGTGTTTACCTTCTCAACCTTCACGCCGAATATCTGCTCTATAGCTTTTTTTATCTCTATCTTATTGGCGTTTATGTCCACTATAAACGTGTACTTCTTGTTTTGCATCTCCTTATAGCTCTTTTCAGTCAAAACCGGCCTTATGATTATATCGTGGGGATTCTTCATTACGCGTACACCTCCTCTATACGGCGCACGGCATCCTGAGTGGCTATAAACATATCATAATTCAATATATCCAGCACATTAAGCGTATTTATATAGGCAAGCTTTACGCCTGGAATGTTCCGTATGGCTCTCTGCACTACTTCGTCTTTCTCCGGCAAAACCACCAATGCCTTCCTGGTTACTTTGAGATTTTTCAATACTCTTGCCATTTCCTTAGTCTTGGGTTGCGGCAATTTTAGCGAGTCAAGTACGATGATCTCATCATTTGCAACCTTGGACGATAATGCGCTCTTCATTGCCAGCCTGCGAATCTTCTTGGGTACGGTGTAGGAATAATCCCTCGGCTTTGGAGCAAACACCACACCACCCTTAACCCATAAGGGCGAGCGGATGCTACCATGCCGTGCACGACCAGTACCTTTCTGCCTCCAGGGCTTTCTGCCGCCGCCACGCACTTCTCCGCGCGTCAAAGCGGACTGTGTACCCTGTCGCTTATTGGCCAGCTGCATCTTTACCACTTGATATATAGCCGCTTCATTGATCTCTGCACCAAATACCCCGTCATCTAAATAAATCTCGCCTACAGGGGTGCCTTCTATGTTATATAAAGCTACGTTGGGCATAACTTCTCCTCCCTTCTTAAAGCATATACCCCTATTTCTCTGCTGCTTGTTTTACCGTTTCCTTGATGATGAGCAATGCGCCCTTAGGCCCCGGTACCGACCCTTTTATCAGCATGAGATTCCTTTCAGGGTCTACCTTGACAACCTCCAGGTTTTGGATGGTTACCCTCTCCACTCCCATCCTGCCAGGAAGCTTTTTGGTCTTTAATACGCGACCCGGAAAAGTATTAGAACCCATAGAACCAGGACCTCTATGGTATTTAGAACCGTGGGTCTCAGGCCCTCTGCTATGATTCCATCTCTTGATGTTACCGGTAAAACCTTTACCTTTGCTGTAACCCGTTACGTCTACCCTGTCACCTTCTGAAAAGATATCCGCCTTTATCTCGCTTCCCACTTTATAGTCTTCAATGTTGGAAACTCTGAGTTCCCTTAAATACCTTTTATATGGCACCTTGGCTTTATCGAAATGGCCTTTTAAAGGCTTGTTCAAAAGCCTTTCGGGGATATCCTCAAAGCCCACCTGAATAGCGCTGTACCCATCCTTTTCCGGAGTCTTTATCTGGGTAACAACGCAAGGGCCTGCCTCAACCACAGTAACCGGTACCACCACGCCATCTTTGGTAAAAACCTGGGTCATCCCCAACTTTTTACCCAGAATCGCCTTAGTCATTCGTCTCAACCTCCATTCCCTAGTAGTGGCTCTCTACCGCTCACAGTTTAATTTCGATATCCACCCCAGCAGGAAGATCTAGCCTCATCAAAGAATCCACGGTCTTGGGAGTAGGATTTAGTATATCTATCAGGCGCTTATGCGTCCTCATCTCAAATTGCTCGCGGGAATCCTTGTACTTGTGCGGAGCACGAAGTATGGTTATTATGCTCTTTTCAACGGGCAAAGGAATAGGACCCGATACTTTTGCCCCTGTCCTCTTGGCAGTCTCTACTATTTTCTGAGCCGATTGATCTATCAAAACGTGATCATAGGCCTTCAATTTAATCCTGATTTTTTGAGTCGCCATGTTCTCCCTCCTTTAAACACCACGCAGGTTTTACCCGGCCACATTTCAACTAAAGCTTCAAGGACATCCCCGCTTCATCCACCGGGCTACTTAAAACGGCTGTAGCTCTGGTGTCCACAGGTATTCCCATTTTAAAACCGGCTTACCGGCAATTCATTACTCGATGATTTTAGTTACAGCACCGGCGCCTACAGTCCTGCCACCTTCTCTTATAGCAAACCTCAACCCTTCCTCTATCGCTATGGGCGTAA
>NZ_FOXR01000013.1:0-66084 GCF_900115765.1 Caldicoprobacter faecalis
CCCTGTAGTTCTCTTTTTAGTGTGTTTCTGCTCGAGCCTTCTAAAAGCCTGTTATATGCATATCTCATGCAGGATGACCATCTTCTCATTAAATCTAGCACTATTTGCTCATCTTCCTTGCTTGGGAAAGTAAGCTTGGCCTGTATTGTTATCATGTTTTTTACCACTCCTGTTTTCATTCACCCCACTTGTTTCTTCCCTTTGGTGTCCTGATTGGGGCTATTAGCCCTTTCTTTTCTTGATTTATTAATGTACTTCTACTGATGTTATATGTTTCTTTAAGTTTTTACATATTCAATAACATCGATAATTATCCAATTAAAATTATATTATTTTGTATTGTTGTTTTTAACTGTTGTTACCTCCCTCTGACATCAAAGACGACATCTGTTCCCTTAACTCTTTTAGGATCTCATCCAGCTGCTCCAGCTGGCCCTCGGGAATGTATTTGGCCCGCCCTATGCGCTCTCTTACCGGAAGGTTGACCACCTGGCTGAACTCCGCCCCTGCATCCAGAGCTTTTTGTCCCAGATGATAAAACTCGATTATCAGCTTCAGCATCTTGTACTGCTTGGCAAGAGAAGTAGAAGTATAGGTATCCACGTCGTGGAAAGCGTTTTGGTGCAGGTAATCTTCCCTGATGGACTTAGCAGCCTCCAGCACCAGCCTATCCCTCACCGACAAGGCATCTACTCCCACCAGCCTGACTATCTCCTCAAGCTGTGCCTCCTCCTGCAAAAGGGCCATGGCCTCCTGCCTAAGCTTAAGCCACTCCTCCGATACTTCCTTGTTGTACCACTCGTTCAACCGATCAAGATACAGCGAATAGCTGGTTAGCCAGTTTATGGCAGGGAAGTGCCTGCGGTATGCAAGCTGCGAATCCAAAGCCCAGAAGACTTTAACTATGCGCAATGTGGCCTGGGTTACAGGTTCCGAGAAGTCACCGCCGGGCGGTGAAACGGCACCAATAGCGGTTATAGTGCCTTCTCGGCCGTCTTTCCCTAAACATATGACGCGGCCAGCCCGCTCGTAGAATTCCGCAAGCCTGGAGCTCAAGTAAGCCGGATAGCCCTCCTCACCAGGCATCTCCTCCAAACGGCCCGACATCTCGCGAAGGGCTTCGGCCCACCTTGAGGTGGAGTCGGCCATGATAGCGACGTTGTAGCCCATATCCCTGAAATATTCCGCAATGGTGATACCAGTGTATATGGACGCCTCACGGGCCGCCACAGGCATATCAGAAGTATTAGCGATGAGCACCGTCCGCTTCATAAGCGGTTCACCGGTCTTGGGGTCTCTCAGCTGAGGGAACTCCATGAGAACATCGGTCATCTCGTTACCCCGCTCGCCGCAGCCCACATACACTATGATGTCGGCATCGGCCCACTTTGCCAGCTGGTGCTGTACCACCGTTTTACCGCTGCCAAACGGCCCGGGTACGGCAGCCACCCCTCCCTTGGCCACTGGGAAGAAGGTATCGATAACCCGCTGGCCCGTTATCAGGGGAAGAGTGGGCGGGAGTTTTTCCTTGTACTTTCTCCCGATGCGAACAGGGGTCTTTTGCATCATGGTAATATCCACAGTAGCCCCATCAGCTGTTTTGACCTTGGCGACGGGCTCTACAATTGTAGCCAGCCCCTGGTGGATCCACTCTATGACACCTTCTATACCCTGGGGCACCATAATGCGGTGCTCCACTATGGAGGTCTCCTGGACCACCCCTATTATGTCACCGGGTTCAACCTGGTCCCCTGGCTTGACACGGGGCACAAATTCCCACTTGCGCTCTCGATCCAATGAAGGAACCTCAATACCCCTTACAATGCGGTCCCCCACCTTTTCACGTATGAGGGTTAAGGGACGCTGTATACCGTCAAATATGGAGCCTATAAGCCCCGGCCCCAGCTCTACGCTTAAAGGCTCGCCAGTGGAGTACACAGGCTCTCCCGGCCCTAGCCCCGAGGTCTCCTCATATACCTGAATCGAAGCCTTATCTCCCCGTAGCTCTATTATCTCGCCAATGAGCCTCTTGTCGCTTACTCGCACCACGTCGAACATCTTGGCATCGGCCATTCCTTCGGCTACGACAAGCGGCCCCGACACCTTTACTATCCTACCCTGCATAGCTCACCTACCCTCGCTCTCCAAATAAAATGTCGACTCCTACCGCCTTTTCCACGCTGGCTTTGATCCCTTTCATTCCCAGCCCCATGCTCCCAGCATTATTGGGAATCAAGGTAATAATAGGAAAAGGCTGAGCACTGTATCTATCGATGGTCTCCTGGATGTCCTTTGCTATCGGTTCGGTTATGAACAAAACCGCATAGTTCTCTTTGGCCAGCCTGTGAATAAGCCTAGCAGCCTGTTCAGGCTGTGTAACCGGAAAAACCGACAGGCCCAAAGCCTTAAACCCCAGTACTGAGTCCTTGTCGCCAATTACGCCCATCTTATACATACACATCACGTAGCCTTTCACGAATTTTTTCGGCAGGCAGATCGTTTATCTTACCCACCATGATTATGCGTATGAGCTTAATCTCGTTTTCCTTGGCCAATAGATACCCCACAATGGCTTCTATTCCAAATGGATTATATCTCACCGACTTGACGTAATTCAGCAGATAGTCGTCCATCAGCCTTTCAAAAGCAGTTAGAGTACCCGTCCGCAAAAAGTCCTGAACGCCCTCAGCTACAACTTTCCCGTAAGGAGTGGATTCCACCTCTTTGATCAACTGCTCATACGGCTGCTCAATGGCACGGCTATAGAAAGAAACGCTCAGGCTGCCGTGCGGGATCAGCATTTCCTTCAAAAAGTCAAACCCCTGGCCCAGCCTCTTTGCCCGCAAAAGCGAACGGAGGTTTAAAAGGTCAACCTGCATTTGAAAATAACGGAGAGCAAACGAATTCCTTTTCCTACGGCACACTTCAAATATATGGTCATACATGGCCCGGTCCAGCATGGTGTCAATCCTTTGTGGGTCAACCTTCAGCACACAAATCTCGTCAATATCCTTTACGACATCAGCCATAAACGGCGGAAGTATGCCGCTGTCCGGATCCTCCACGGCCTTCCTTAAAACCTCCACCGGAATAGTGCCCATTTGAGCCAAGGGCAACTCATCATCCTGGCCGCTTAAATACTTGTGTTTCAATAAAACCTTGAGATTATGAAAATCATATTTTAAGAAAAACAGGTCGGTAATGGCTGGGTCAGGCGAAATCTCATCGATGAAATCACGTACTCTCTTCATCTCTTTCGAAAGGAGCTCATCATATTCATAGGGAGAACTCAGCTCTGCAACCAAAGGAGCATAGCTGGTCTCCGACAGCACCTTGAGTGCCTCCTCGGCAGATTCGGCATCCACCATCCGCTCAATGCGCTCCCGAGTAAGCAGCCTGGTCTCCAAAACCCTGACTCTGGCCACCCCGTATTCATAACTGGGTTGAGGCATCATATCATCCTTCCTACAGCCAACAACAAGTCAATTATGTACTCTGCTACTCTAAAACCTTTTATAAGCTTAACAAGTTAAATTTAAGCAAGTTCACCGAATAGCATTTCAGCCACTTGAGGCTCCATTTCAATTCGCAATGCCCTCACAATTGCCTCAAACGAGCTGTTTATCTCAACTTCATGTCCTCGAAGGACAAAGCCGGCCTTAAACTGCCCTCTATCGGGCGCCAGGCGCAACTGTCCCTTCCGTCCTTGTTTTTTTAGCTGTTCATTGACGTAATCCAGGAAACCCTGGTCCAGGCGGTACTGGTCGTAAACCGAGAATACCACCTCTTCATCTCCCTGAAGAGGGGCATTCAAAAGCATGGAAGCAATGACCTCCCTGTATTGGTCATCGGCCATACTGCTTATCCTCTCAATAACCCCTCTAAATACGGCTTCTATCATGTCTCGCTTGGCGGCCAACACCTTTTTCTTCATCTCCAGCTGAGCTGACACCAGCATCCTTCTTTTATGCTCGCGGGCCGCCTCCATGTTTTGCTCGGTCAAGCGCTTTTTAAGCTTGCCGACCTCATTGGCCTTGGCCTCTTTAATCTCCCTTGCTTTTTCCTCAGCCGACTGGATTATGCGTTCGGCTTCCTGCTGAGCATCTTCCAGAATACGCTGTTTGATCTTGTCAAACCCATTCATAGCGCCCACTCCTACACTGGGATACCGTTCACCATGAGGAAGGAAGCCAGCAGAGCCAGCACAGCATAGGTTTCCACCACTACCGGGAATGTGATGGCCTTACCAAGCTCTTCAGGCCGCTTTGCAATTATCCCAATGGCAGCCGCAGAGGTTCTCCCCTGGTATATGGCCGATATAAGCCCCACTATGGCAATGGGCAAAGCGCTCACAAAGAGCAACAGCCCAGTCTCGGGGGAAACATCTATCATACCACCAAAGATGTTCAGCTTATTCATGATGATAAAACCTATGAGTAGGCCGTAAATCCCCTGAGTACCGGGCAAAGCCTGAAGCAGCAGTACCTGACCAAACTTATCAGGATCTTCGGTTACCACGCCTGCCGCACTCTGACCAGCAATGGCCACACCGAATACCGAACCGAGTCCTGCCAGCACCACTGCTGTAGCAGCTCCCAAAATAGCGTATATCTGTCCCAAGCTCAAACCTGTCTCAGTAGTTGACGCCGCAGTTCCCAATACTGCAAAAATCTGTCCTAATTCCATATCAAACAGCCTCCTCTTCCTTGTATACATCAATAAATTTTGTCTTTATGCGTAAAGGCTTAAAGGCATGGCCTCCAGCCTCAAAAAACCTGCCAAAAAACTCTATATACTGCAACCTGCTGGAGTGAACATATGCACCCAGTATGTTGATGAGTATGTTGAATGAATGCCCTGCTGCCAAAATAACTATGGCAATTATCCAGCCGATCCACGACTTTGCTGCCATAAGCCCCAGCTGATTTATGACCGTGCCGATGACGCCACCGGCCAACCCTAAGGCAAAGAGCCTGGAATATGAAAGCATATCGCTGAAATAACCGGTAATATTGTACAGGCTCAATATGCCAGACAGCAATCTCTTTATGATGCTCTTTTGATGTCTGCCTTGAGTGAGCACAAGCCCGATTGCCCCGGCCAGCGCCATGTACTGCCCTACCACTTTCGAATATGTCGCCATAAGCACCAGGCCTATTAAGGTAATATACCAAAACCCCTGGTCAAACATGGCATCCCACACCTTGCCCTGGCGTATGCTCATGTAAGCCTTGATGCCCATGCCTACGAAAATCTGAATGAGGCCTAAAGCAAAACAAAATATGAGCATCTTTATTGGCTGAGCAGCCGGTTCAAACCATAAGGGGGGCAGCCCTAAAAGCTGGCCCGCATTGCCAAACCATCCTCCAAACACAGCACCCCACAGAAAAGTGGATATCCCGCCCAAAAACACCAGCATACCCAGCTTTTTACCCATTCCCTTAAGCTTTAGCTTACGCATGGCCAAATAAGCTATAGATGCGATGACGATGCCATACCCCGCATCTCCCATCATTATGCCGAAAAATACGAAGAAGAACGGCGCCACAAAGGGATTGGGGTCTATGCTGCGGGGATGGGGCGTGCTGTAAAGCTCGGTAACCAGCTCAAAAGGCTGTACCAAAGGCGGATTATCATACGCCACCGGAAAAAGCTCATCAGGCTCCGGGTCCTCCAGCCGAATGTAAACCGCAGAGGTAATACCGTGCATTTTAGATACAAAGTCTTCGGCATAACGGCTGGGAACCCACCCTTTAAGCACAAAAGCCTGGCCGGTTTGCAGAAGCTTTAACCCTTCCTCTTCCTTATCCCTCTGTATCGACAGAGCATCGTAAAGGATTTCCAGCTCCTTGACCCGTACCGCCAGCGCCCTTGCCTGCTCCTCTATCTTTTGCCTTTCGGCATCAATGGCACGCAGCTCATGGTCACATTGCTTTATAATTTCTGCAGGAGTGCCTTCCATATTGCTGAAGCTTACGCGGTTGAACCCCAGCTCCTTCAGCCGCACATCCACCTCTTCTGCCAAATCCCTGTGATATGCCAAAAAGTAGTTGACCTGCTCTTTGTCCTCTCCGACTCTCTGTATGTAAAACTCCCTTGCACCCAGCTCCTGTACCATCCTCTCCTCAAACTGGGCTGCAACCCCTTTTTCTACCGTACCTATCATCGTATGGGTCGCCAAGGTATTGCCTATCTGCTCCAGAGGGACGTTCAATTCCTTCCAAGGCAACAGCTGTTGTTTTGTGCTGAGCATGCGGGTCTCACGAGACGACAGCTCTGTAAGGCGCTGTTCCAGCTTACGGCAGGTGGCTGCAACCTGCAATATGGAATCAGCATTTTTGCGCACCTTGTTGAGCTCCTCAAGACTGACAGCGGGTTTGGGCGCAAATGCCGAACGCTTCAAATTATTATAGCGACCAATAAAATCCAGCGCAAATTTTATTTCTGATAGCTGGGATTCGATGCGCTCCACAATCCCCTGACCGTCATATCTTTCTAAAAGCTGGGTCTCGCCATCCTGCCCCTCTTCAGCATACTCTTCAAGCTCGATATTATCGATTTCTACATTGCCCATGAGCTGAATGGCATTAAGTATCCTATCCTTGTCAGCCTGCAAGCCAACGAGGAGCAGTTTTTTCATTTCAACTATGGCCATGCATATTCACGACCTTTCCCATAATCAAGGAAATGGCTTTATCCAGCTTGGCCTGGGCCATTTGACGTATCTTTTGGCACTCTTCCTCCGCTTTCTGGTTTAAAGCCTCTATCTCCTTCCTGGCTTCCTCTTCAGCCTGACGCATAAACTGCTGCCTCTCTTGCTGCGCTTGCTGAGTCACCTCTACCAGAAATCTGTTACCCTCTTCCTCGGCCCTCCTCAATATCTCCCTTGCCTTTTCCATTGCCTGCTTCTTTATCTCTTCAGCCTGCTGCTCTGCCTGCCTAATCTCCTTTATGGCATCTATACCCATAACCGGCATCACCTCTCTTAACCCACCATTATGTTTCTCGGTGCAAACAGCAGGACCTCTAATTCTTATTTCGTTCCAAACAGCCTGTCTCCGGCATCCCCCAAGCCGGGTACTATATACCCGTGTTCGTTGAGGCATTTATCTATGGCCGCTACAAATATATCTACATCCTCATGATCCCGCCGAAGGCGTTCAATACCCTCGGGAGCGGCTATTAAACAAACGAACTTTATGCTTCTGGCACCCTTTTGTTTTATGAAATTCAAAGCCGCAGATGCTGAGCCCCCAGTAGCCAACATGGGATCGATTACAATGAGCTCCCTCTCTTCTACATCTGGGGGCAGCTTGCAGTAATATCCTACCGGCTCCAGCGTCTCGGGGTCGCGATACAGACCGATATGTCCTACCTTGGCAGCCGGTATGAGCTTGAGCATGCCGTCCACCATTCCAAGCCCTGCCCTTAAAATGGGTATAATCCCTAGCTTCTTGCCGAATATGACCTTGGTTCTGGCCTTGCCCACCGGAGTCTCTATCTCTACCTCTTTGAGCGGCAGGTCACGGGTGACCTCATAGGCCATAAGCAGAGATATCTCTTCCACCAGCTCTCTGAACTCCTTAGCCCCCGTCTCTTTATCCCTGACGAGGGACAGCTTATGCTGAATCAACGGATGGTCTAAAACGTGTACTCTACCCATTTTACCTCTCCTTTTGTTGTTAAGCTTTACGTGGTTACCGGTATGGCATTCAGTCCTTTTGACTTGCCAGCATTACTTCCACTCCATCCTCCCATGCAACCAAGGCTTTATGGGCCATTCCTAAAAACAGGCCGGTCTCCACCACTCCTGGTATCGATTTCAGCACACGATTTAACCGGTATACATCAGGTGCTTCGTCAAAATACAGGTCCACGATGAAATTGCCATTATCGGTCACCACCGGCCCAGCTTTTCTGACCGCCATTCTGAGCTCAGGTCTGGCGCCGATTTCTCTAACCTTTCGCATCACCAAACCAAGAGCTGCCGGAATAACTTCCACCGGCACCGGAAAAGATACAGCCAGCTTTTCCACCAGCTTGGAATGATCCACTATGATTACGAACTCATCGGCCATGGTGGCTATGACCTTCTCCATTGTATTGGCAGCGCCGCCACCTTTTATTGCGTTCAAGCTGTAATCGATCTCATCGGCACCATCAATGGCGATATCCAGCCTGTCCACCAACGAAGGATCAAGCAATGGTATCCCGTGCTGATAACACATGAGCTTAGCTTGATAGGAAGTTGGCACGCCGCGAATGGACAAGCCCTGTCTAACCCTTTGGCCCAGCTCCTCAATAAAAAACGCAGCAGTACTGCCTGTCCCAATCCCAACCGTCATACCATCCTTTACCAAATCAGCCGCTGCCAAACCGACAATTTTCTTGAGATTTTTACCCTCATCCTGTGCTTTCATGGCGCTGTAATACCCCCAAAAACATTCTTTAATATTATAACCTAACCCATCTGGCAATTGCAATAAAAAATATTAGGCTTTCAGCTTTTCTATCAGCTTTGTGAGGGCTTCCTCCAGCTCGCGAGCACAGCTTTCATAAACCTCCACCGGCTGGCCAAAAGGATCAAGTATCTGCGCCAATTCCCCTTTAACCGACCCGCCTTCGACGTATTCCTTAAGCACATGTATCTTGGATGCGGCTTCTGGATACATGCTGCTCAATATCGATTTGTGTCGATCGGTCATGGTCAATATCAGGTCAGCTTCTTCAACAAGCGATGCATCCACATTCCTGGCCCGGTGATCGCTTAAGTCTACCCCTCTTCGCTCCATAACTTCAATGGCCTGGGGCGTGGCGCTGTCCCCCTCGATAGCGGCTAGGCCCGCAGACATGACTTTTATATCGTCCAGCCCATTTTTCTTTGCCAGGTCTTTAAACAAGGCCTCGGCCATGGGGCTTCGGCAGGTATTGCCTGTGCACACAAACAGAACCGTTTTCAATCTATAAAACCTCCCTCTTGGCCGTAAAAATCCATTGGCCTACCGTTTTTTCTCCTATATTTCCCCAAATCCGTTCCTTGACATGCGCAATCAATTTATATGTTCTCTATTGTTCTATTATATAGTTACTCCATAATATCATACATGCTAAACCAAATGCTAGTTTTTACGCATCAATCACGCGGAATGCAGCTGCCCTCAACATGCGGTTCATTATTGCCAAACCTTCATCCTTTGTCTCTATCCATTCAGCAAAGACGACGTCCACTCCCAGGTCATCAAACTGCCTCAAAGCCGAAAACAGGTTGGAAGCCATCACAGCAGGCTGGGTGCGACTGCCCAATACCAGCACTTTCCCTTCTTTATAATAATCCTTTGTCTCATGAGTGGCAAGTATTCCTACCTTCATGCCCTGTTTTATATATTCTTCTGCCAGGGCATTTATTCTCTCCACCATTTGATCAAGCTCTCCCCGCACCACCACCACCTGGGCATGAGGCGCATAATGGGCATATTTCATTCCGGGAGATTTGACCGGTTGTCCTTCCTTGAGCGGTTTTAAAGCGCTGGCATCAACCCTTACCTGCCCCAATACCTCCGTCAGCATTTCATATGTGATCCCTCCGGGTCTCAAAATCGTAGGGACCTCGGCCGTCATATCCAAAACCGTGGACTCCAAGCCCACCTGACATTTCCCTCCATCCAGTATAAGGGGAATCCTGCCGTCGAGGTCATCCAAAACATGCTGCGCCGTGGTAGGACTGGTATGGCCCGACCTGTTGGCGCTCGGAGCCGCAATGGGCACCCCGCTGTATTCTATAAGCCTTAAAGCCACCGGGTGTCGCGGCATCCTAATGGCCACCGTATCCAAACCAGCCGTCACTGTATCCGGTATAAGATGGGACTTCTTCAAAATCAGGGTAAGAGGACCTGGCCAGAAACGCTCCATAAGGGTGCTGGCTGCGGGAGGCAATTCCCTTACCAACCTGTCCACATCCTGGCGTTTTGAAATGTGCACTATGAGAGGGTTGTCTCCCGGACGCCCCTTTGCCTCAAAGATCTTCTGAACCGCAGTTGCATCCAAAGCATTGGCCCCCAGGCCGTATACCGTCTCAGTGGGAAATGCCACTACTTCCCCACCCTGTATCAGCCTGGCAGCTTCCAGTATAGCACTACAATCGCTTTCCACATCATTTATCTTTAGTACCCTGGTCCTCAATTGTACCTTTCTCCTTTCGGATAGACGCGTAACTTGATATTCATTCACAATATAATATACTTTACTTTACATTAAGTCAGAAGATATGTTTATATTAAAGCAAAGAAGAAACCAAAATCCCCGTTATCACTCCCATTATAAGGCCCAGCCCAGGAATTCTGCCCCTGTACAGGTCCCTGGACCTGGGTATGAGCTCCAAACACGTTATGTATAGCATCGCCCCGCCGGCAAACCCCAGGCACAGGCTTATAAAATAAGGCGATATCTCGCCCAGCAAATATCCCACCAACGCACCAATGCCTGTCGGAACGCCGGCTATAACGGCAGCTAAAAAGACCTTCCACCTGCCCATACCGCCTATTCGCATAGGCGCAGCCATGGCAATGCCCTCCGGCACATCGTGAAAGGCGATGACAAGGCTCAATCCCACACCGTACGACTCCATAGCCGTGAACCCCGACCCTATAGCCAAACCCTCGGGGAAATTGTGAAGCGCAATGCCTATCCCCAGCAAGATGCCGGTCTTTATATACTGGCTTATGGAAGCGGCATTCCTTTTAAAATCGCTCCTCCAGGAGGTTATGGCCTCATCGCAGGCTATAATCATGACCACTCCCAGGCACACGCCCCCTATACTTACGCCAAACCCTCCTATTTCAAAAGCTTCAGGTAGAAGGTCAAAACACACCACCGCTATCATGAGCCCGGCAGAAAAATTCAATAAGGTGCTCAAAAATCGCCTGCCTGGATTGTTTAAAACAAATCCGATGATACCTCCTAAACCAGTGCCCAAAATTCCGGCTGCCGTACCCATGACACAGCTAAACAGCAGCTCATCCAACCCAAACCATCCCCAAACATAGAGCTTTTATAAAAATTGTATTCACTGGGATGCTTGGGTATTCTTAAGCCTTTCGGTCTGATCGTTTATTATAAGCTCATTTATGATTTCGTCCAGGTCTCCATCTAGAAAACCTTCCAGGTTGTAGATGGTCATCCCAATCCTATGATCTGTCACGCGGCCCTGCGGAAAGTTATAGGTCCGTATTCTTTCGCTTCTATCGCCCGTACCCACCTGGCTCTTTCTGGCCTGAGCATATTCCTGCTCCCGTTCCCTCTGAATGGCATCAAGTACACGGGCCTTTAAAACCCTCATGGCCTTTTCCTTGTTCTTCTGCTGCGACCTCTCATCCTGGCAGGTAACCACTATACCTGTGGGAAGATGGGTTATGCGCACGGCCGAATCAGTGGTATTGACGCTTTGGCCCCCATGCCCCGACGACCTGAAGACGTCGATCCTTAAATCGTCAGGATTTATCTCCACCTCAATGTCTTCAGGTTCTGGAAGCACAGCCACGGTAGCGGTGGAGGTGTGGATCCTGCCACCTGATTCGGTGGTGGGGATTCTCTGCACCCGGTGGACTCCGCTCTCGTATTTTAGCCGGCTATAAGCGCCTTTCCCTTCTACTACAAATATGATCTCCTTCACGCCACCCATGTCGGTATAGTTGGCGCTCATGACCTCTATCCTCCAGCCCTTACGCTCGGCATACCTGCTGTACATCCTGAAGAGGTCAGCGCCAAAAAGGGCTGCTTCCTCTCCTCCTGCCCCGGCCCGTATCTCCATAACGACGTTTTTCTCGTCATTGGGGTCTTTAGGCAGAAGCAGGAGCCTAAGCTCATGGAGCACCTTTTCTTTTCTTTCTTCAAGAGCATCTAGCTCATCTCGAAGCATGTCCAAAGACTCTTCATCCAGCTTTTCCTTTAACATCTCGCGCGCCACAGCTATGTCCTGCTCTATGGTCTTGTATTCCCTGTATTTGACCACAATATCCTCCAGGTCGGCATGCTCTTTGACCAGCTTTTTCCATTCGTCTTGCCTGGCAATCACTTCTGGATCGGCAATTGCCTTGCTCAATTCTTCATACCTTCTTTCGATAAACTCCAGTTTATCCAGCATATATCTTCCCCTTTTGCCACAAGTTTGTTTAAAAAATGAAACAAGATAGTTTGACAATCGGATCATAGCAATGCTGAGCTTAAAAACCTACTCGTATGATCAACTCAGCAGCGTGTGGCTGAAACAACGCGCTCAATACCCGCCAAATCTTTCTCGATTGTAATATCTTGATAGCAGCCCGTGCTTTCCAGTATGGCTTTAACGGCCCGGGACTGGCCGTACCCCACTTCAACGGCCAACAATCCCCCGGACTTCAACCAATCCAACCCCTCCCTGGCCAACCGGCCGTAAAACTTTAAACCATCATACCCCCCATCAAGGGCAATACGCGGCTCATAATCCTTGACCTGCGGCTCCAAACCCTCGATCTCCTGTGTGGGTATATACGGCGGATTGGATACAACAACGTCGAAAGGCTGAACAGCAGGATGATTATACAAAGGCGCGAAGAGGTCTCCCTCCAGAAAAGTTATGCGATCCTGAACGGCGTGCCGGCAAGCATTAAGCCTTGCCACATCCAATGCCTCGGCCGAAATATCAACAGCAGTTATACGGGCATTGGGCAAAAAAAACGCAAGGCTTACGGCAATTGCGCCGCTTCCCGTACCCACATCCAGTATCTGGACAGGCCCATCCTTTTGAGATCCCCATTTGATCACATGCTCTACTAGTATCTCAGTATCGGCACGGGGTATCAATACCCTGTGGTCAACATAAAATTCCAGCCCCATAAACTCCTGCCTGTTGGTTATATACTGAATGGGGCAGCCCTCGCATCTCCTGTATATCAGGTCAAAAAACTCATGGGTCTGAGTGCCGTCCAACTTCCAGTCCCTCATGAGATACAGGTCGTGTCTCTGGCACTTTAGTATATGTGCCATCAGAATCTCTGCCTCCAGCCTGGATGCCGGGACATTATAGCACTCTAAAATCTTCTGTCCCTTCCTTAATACCTCCATCCCCTTCAGCTGCATCTTCAGCCCCCTTGCCAGTCAACCCCGCGGCCTCCACAAAAGCCCTTATGGCAACTTCCAGCTGGGCATCATCCGGCTCGCGGGTGGTCAGTTTTTGCAGCATAAGCCCTGGGAACATGACGAATTTTACACCCGGCCAGCTGGTTTTACCCGCCCATTTTATTATCTCGTATGAGACGCCGGCCACCAGAGGTAACAACAATATCTTCATGAGGATGCGCACTATCAGGTTATCCCAGCTCAATGCCGAAAACGCCACGATGCCCACCACCATCACCACCAATAAAAACGCCGTACCGCACCTGGGATGCAGCGTGCTGTACTTTCTGGCATTTTCTACTGACAGCTCCTCGCCGTGTTCATAGCAGTGAATAGCCTTGTGCTCTGCCCCGTGATATTGGAAGACCCGCTGTATATCTTTGATCCTGGTCACCAGTACAATATAACCGATGAATATAGCAAGCCTTATTATTCCCTCAATCAATCCCAGTATAAAGCGATTGGTTATCCATTCTCTGAGCAATCCCGTCAGCACAGCAGGAACCACCACAAACAGCACTATTGCCAGCCCAATGGCCAGCAACAGCGCAAACCACGCCATTACGTCTTCCACCTTTTTGCCGGTTTTATCGGCTACAAACCTCTCAACCCTCGATGGCTGGTACTCTTCTACAGCGCTTTGGTCACCGTACATCTCGGCAGAGGCCATAAGGGATTTTACCCCTATAACCAGCGTTTCGGCAAAAGTTATAATCCCCCTTATAACCGGCAATTTAAAGATGCGATGCCTATCCTTTAAAGAAGAGAGCGGATGGCTGTGCACCACGATCTCGCCGTCACAGCGCCTAACGGCTATAGCCACGCAAGAAGGAGCCCGCATCATCACTCCTTCCAGCACCGCTTGACCCCCTATATCGCATTTTCTCATTGGCTACACCCCTCGTAACAAACAAAAATGCAGACCAGGGTACAACCCCAATCTGCACTCTTCTGTGGAATTCACACCTGGTCGCTGTCCAGACCATACCTCTTCTTAAATCTTTCCACACGCCCTCCTGTATCTACCAGCTTTTGTTTCCCGGTAAAGAAAGGATGACACTTCGAGCATATCTCAACCCTGATCTCCTTCTTGGTAGAGCCGGTAACAAATGTCTCGCCACATGCACACCTCACTATGGCCTCTCCATACTCGGGATGTATACCTTTCTTCATCACTGTCACCTCTTTCGTTGATAATTACAACCCTTTTATAACTATTACAGTATAGCACACCAAGAATATTAATTTCAAGACATTTTTCAGCCATAACTCGGCTTTCAACTACCTCTTTCATGCATATCTGGCTTTGCAACAGTAAAGCTAAGCTTAAAACCGTCGAATTCAGGCCCTTATGCCTTCCACTGAGGCAAAATCCTGGCTTTTTGAAGCGCTTTTATAATAGCCACAATAATGGGGCCCAAAAACAGTCCAATGATTCCAAAAAGCTGCAGCCCCACATATATCGATATAAGGGTGACAAGCGGATGCAAGCCCAGGCTTTGTCCCACCACCTTGGGCTCTAAAAACTGGCGAACTATCAATATGACGATATAAAGCGCTATAAAGGCAAGCGCCTTTGGAACATTGCCCATAATCAGGTTAATGGCTGCAGCAGGAATTAAGATGGTCCCAGTGCCCAATACCGGCAAGGCGTCCACCACTGCCGTTATGAGAGCCAACGAAAAGACGTATTTTACGCCTATCAAGCTGTATCCTATGAGCAGCTCGATAAAGGTAACCGAAATGAGGATGGACTGCGCCTTAATAAAGCCCATCAGTGCAGCGAAAAGGTCCTCTTTTACCGTGCGGACCTTGTTTCTCCATCCCTCTGGTATCTGCTTATAGACAAACCTCGAGATCTTCTCCCTGTCCCTGCTCATGAAGAAAGAGGACACTAGCGATATTACTATGAAGAGGAACAGCTGAGGCAAAAACTTTACCATATCCAACAGGTAATTCAACAGGCTTTGCAAGAATACCGATATACTCCCCACAACAGACCCCAGGCTGTCCCTGATCGTCCTTTCAAGCTCAGCAGGCAAGCTCAAATATAAATTCTGCACCCTGCCCAACAGCGTATCGACATACTCTCTAACCACTTGAGCGCTGGGAATCTCCCTGGTTAACCGCCATATCTCATTGACCAGCTCCGAGAAGATGAGTATCACAATGCCACCCGTAATCAGTGTGAAAAAGAGGAGCACTATGCCCACCGCTGTCCCCCGGGGCAACTTGAGCTTAGTCGTTAAAAAGCTGACCGGCCGTTCGATAATAAAGGTTATAAACAGGGCTACTACAAATGGGGCCACATAAGGTATGACCTTGATAAGCAGCAGGAGCACCAGCAAAAGTACCAGTACTATCCATGCTATGCTCTTTAAATATCTTTTATACCGTGGACTTATGCTTACCATAGTTTACCCATACCCCGCTGTACCATGTTTACCGATAGCTGTAATAGCTGTCGCGCTCGACAAAATAGCCGTCTTTCTCCATCTTTTCAAAGTGCTCCAGCATCAAGTCTATAAACTCTTCGTTCGAATTGGTACGCAACAGGTCGTTGATTATAATCTCAATTACCCTGTCCGGCCGCCCTTCGCTCAAGTTCTTTCGTATGGCCCATACGCATTCCAACTCCCTCTGACTGAGCAGCAGCTCTTCCCTTCGTGTACCCGACCGGAAAATATCAATGGCCGGGAAGATCCGCTTTTCAGATAGCTTTCTATCCAAATGAATCTCCATATTGCCCGTGCCCTTAAACTCCTCGTATATCACTTCATCCATACGGCTTCCCGTATCGATTAAAGCGGTGGCAATGATGGTCAGGCTACCACCCTCTTCAATATTACGGGCTGCACCAAAGAACCTCTTGGGCTTGTGAAGCGCCGCCGAGTCAATACCGCCTGACAGCGTCTTTCCGGTTGCTGGAACGGTGAGGTTATAAGCACGGGCCAGGCGGGTAAGGCTATCCAGCAGAACCACCACGTCCTTCCCGTGTTCTACCAACCTTTGAGCGCGTTCCAACACCATCTCGGCCACCTTTGTATGGTGTTCGGGCAGCTCGTCAAAGGTGGAATACACCACATCTCCTTTTATAGAGCGCTGCATATCGGTAACCTCTTCGGGACGCTCGTCGATGAGCAGCACTATGAGGTAGATATCAGGATAATTGGTTGCAATGCTGTCAGCAATCTTTTTGAGCAGCGTGGTTTTCCCTGCCTTTGGAGGTGACACAATTAATCCTCTTTGCCCTTTGCCTATCGGGGCTATAAGGTCTATCAAGCGCGTAGCCAGCTCTTTGGGATTTTTTGGATTTTCCAGCGTTATGCGCTCATTGGGGAATATGGGCGTCAGCTCATCAAACGGCTTTCTCTGAGTAGCCTTTTCAGGGTCTTCGCCGTTGATTGCAGTCACATACAGAAGGGCTTGGAATTTTTCTCCTTCCTTTGCAGGGCGGGTTTTACCTTCCACCAAATCGCCGGTCTTGAGATTAAAACGGCGTATCTGCGACTGAGAAACGTATACGTCTTTGCTGCCGGGCATGTAGTTTTCAGCGCGCAAGAATCCGTAACCATCTGGCAGCACTTCCAATACGCCTTTGGCGTCACCGCATTCCCCTGTACTCAGCAGAATAGGTACAGCGGGATTGGATGTATTAAAGTATTTGCGCGCGTAGGCAACCTGCCTTTCATACTCCTCTTTGTCATAGATGATCCTCTCTAACAGGTCCTCTTTTTTGCGGGCTGCAGCAACTCTCTCCTTTTCAGCATCCTCTTCATCGTCGTGCTCTTCGGGCTGATGCTGCTCCTTGGCTTGATCTGGCTGCTCATTTTCCTGAGCCTTACGCTCTTCCTCGGATTCCACCTGCTTTTCTGCCAATTCTTCCCTTTCAGGGCGCTGCTCGGCCCTTTGTTCCCGTACTTCTTCTTCCTCCTGTTTCACTACACGCAAATGCCGCTGCTCTGAATCTTCCTGCTTCACATCAAGGCCTCTTTCTATCTGCTGCTCTGTCTGGTCAAGCAGGTGCAGCTGTTGGGCAGTTTCCCCAGCTGTCTCTTTCTCCTCAGCAGCCTCCATTTTCCTTTTCCTGGGCCGCCCTCTTTTGAGAGGCTTGGGCTCGGCAGCTTCCCCCTCCAGCTGAGCAGCCCGCTCCTCCTGCCCAGCCTGCTGATCATCCTGCCGCTCTTCCTGCACAGCTTGATCCTGTTGTTCTTCCTGTTGTATCACCTGCTGAGCCTCCTGTTCCTGAGGTTGCTTATCCTGCTGCTCTTCCTGTCT
Source organism: Caldicoprobacter faecalis (assembly GCF_900115765.1). Classification (NCBI taxonomy): domain Bacteria; kingdom Bacillati; phylum Bacillota; class Clostridia; order Caldicoprobacterales; family Caldicoprobacteraceae; genus Caldicoprobacter; species Caldicoprobacter faecalis. The sequence goes on from NZ_FOXR01000013.1 coordinate 17,431, forward strand.
TTTGGCAAGCCATTCCCGCTGCTGCTCTTCCGCCAGCTTCCTGAGCCTCTCTTTTATGCGTTCAATGAGCTCAGCCTTTCTATATCTGGTAACGCCCTTTACCCCTATTTCCTTGCCAAATTCTCTGAGTTCAAATATGTTGTTGTTTTCTAAATTGTTCAAATCAAAATTGCTCAAATCCAAAGTCCTTTCTCCTCGCTTTCTATTTAGGATTTTTGCTGCGAATGCACAAATAGGTATACAGCTTTTGTATGCACTGTGTTTTCTATCATGTTTTGATATTAAATGGTTTACGCGCTTAAAATACACGGAAATATCAGCGACACAGGGAATGTACTGATAAATGCTGACGGGAATACTCTCTCTTCCATATTATTTCCAGCTTCCCGTCTTTCATACAGTGTGCCTTAAATTCAATAAATAAAATAATCAACAAAACATCACAAAAAGCAGCACTTCACACAACATGAAACCATTATATATAATATATACCCCTTGTCATGCTTTTCAACCCAAAACGCCGTTTTATTATGGAAAACTTGCAAAAACAAAATGAACAAAAACTCATAAGCTTTTGTATGTAAATAAACTTCCCTCAATGAGAAAGTAGATTTGAAAGGCATCCAAGGGTACCCACAAGATGGCATTATGAGCAGTTTATAGATATCATACTCTAAAAGCCTTCTGCCGTCAACAAAAAAATTCACAAAAAAACCCCACTCAAAATTAGTAGGGTTACACAAAAAATATATAAAATCACTGCATATTACCGTTCTTACGCCCCTTGTATTCCACAGCAGCCCCCACAAAATCTCTAAACAGAGGATGAGGCCTGTTGGGGCGAGACTTGAATTCCGGATGATATTGCACGCCTACAAACCACGGATGGCCAACCAACTCCACCGCCTCTACCAACCTGTTATCCGGCGAAATACCCGATACAATGAGTCCATGGGCAGAAAGGATATCTCTAAAGCTGTTGTTATACTCATATCTGTGACGATGCCGTTCCTCCACAATTTCCTGCCCATAGGCTTTTCTGATGAGGGTGTTTTCCAAAGTCTTACACGGGTATACCCCCAATCGCATGGTTCCTCCTTTTGAATCCACTTTTTCCTGCTCGGGCATGAGATGTATCACAGGATAGGGGGTATGGGGATCAAATTCGGTGCTGTGAGCGCCGGTAAGCCCTGCGACATTTCGCGCAAACTCTACCACAGCTAGCTGCATTCCCAGACATATGCCGAAATAAGGGATTTTATTTTCCCTGGCGTACTTGCTGGCGTACATCTTGCCCTCTATCCCTCGATCTCCAAAGCCTCCCGGCACCAATATCCCATCCACATCCGACAGCAACGCATCCACATTGCTTTGGTCCACCTGCTCGGAATGAACCCATTTGATTTGCACTTCAGTATCATGATAAAGCCCTCCATGCGAAAGGGCTTCCACCACGCTAAGGTACGCATCATGAAGCTCAACATATTTGCCTACCAATCCGATGGTAACCTTGTTTTTCAAATTCTTCATGCGCCTGACCATCTCGCACCATTCATCCAAATCAGCCTGTCCACAGTTGAGCTTCAACCTTTCAATCACCAGGTCATCCAATCCCTCTTTTTTGAGTAGCAGGGGTACCTCGTACAAGTTATCGGCATCCAGGTTTTGTACCACCTGCCTGGCTTCCACGTTGCAAAACAGCCCTATCTTTTCTTTGAGCTCCCGACTGAGCGGCTTTTCAGAACGGCATACGATCACATCGGGTTGAATACCAATGCTGCGCAGTTCCTTAACGCTGTGCTGGGTCGGCTTGGTCTTCAGTTCGCCGGCCTTTCCCAGATATGGGACCAGCGTGACATGTATATACATGCAGTTGTCAGCTCCTACTTCCCACTTGATCTGACGGATGGCCTCCAAAAAAGGCAGGCTCTCGATATCGCCCACCGTACCGCCAATTTCGGTAATGACCACATCCACATCCGATTCCTGTGCCACGCGAAAAATCCTGTCCTTTATCTCGTTGGTTATGTGTGGAATAACCTGAACGGTGCCTCCCAGGTAATCCCCTCGACGCTCCTTGCTAATAACCGACCAATATATCTTCCCGGCCGTCACGTTGTTATTTTTGCTTAAGTTTTCGTCAATGAACCGCTCGTAATGTCCCAGGTCCAGGTCGGTCTCGGCGCCGTCTTCGGTGACAAAAACCTCACCGTGCTGATAAGGGCTCATGGTACCCGGGTCAACATTAATATAGGGGTCGAATTTTTGGATAGAAACCTTCAACCCCCTGCTTTTCAACAACCTTCCTAAAGATGCGGCAGTTATACCTTTCCCGAGAGAAGACACCACCCCTCCGGTGATGAATATAAACTTAGCCACCTTATCCCCCTCCGAAACATGCTTCAGCAAATTTCTACAACCATCAATTTTATACACCACTCAATCCCGTTGTCAAGGATTTTTATCACGGTTTGTAATCAAGCACCACAATGCGGGTTTTCTTTCCTCCTAAATCCTGCTTTTTAACCTCAAAGGTATGGTCATTGAGACGAGTCCCACCACCCATGACTTGCAAGAACTTATCCACGCCGTCAATGGGAAAATCTATCCTGTCGGTCTTGTAGTGCATGGGTATTACTATGGAAGGCTTGAGGGCTGCAACCACGTTGGCTGCCATCCCTGCATCGATAGTATATGTACCCCCGACGGGTATGAGCAGCACGTCTACATCGCCTATTTGCTCAACCTGCTCATCAGCAAGGGCATGCCCTAGGTCTCCCAAATGGCATACCTTTATGCCATCTATATCGAATACGTATATGATGTTGATGCCCCTTTTGCTGCCACCCTGGTCATCATGGTAGCTCTTTATCCCCTTTATAGGTATGTCCTTTACATAGAAATTTCCTATTTTGCTGATAACCTCGGGGTTCCCAGGCACACCCTGCACATAGTTATGGTCAAAATGTTGGTGGCTTACCGTGACAATATCGGCCTGCTCATCTGGGAGCCTGTATCCCACAGTCTCATCAAAGGGGTCGGTGATTATGGCAACCCCAGAATCCGAGACCAGCCTGAAACAGGCATGCCCAAACCAAGTTATCTTCATAACCTCTCTACCTCCTTTTTAATTTGAAAAAATCGCTAATAGTTTTCAATGTCCACCTTGCCAGCATATTCTATCTCCCTATTCAAAAAACGGCTTCCTATCTGTTTGAATCGCTGGCTGAAATCGCTCAAGTAATACAGGTATTGAGGCTCCTTATCGCTTTCATTGAGCATGCCCCGCTGCTCCAAAATCCGTTTAACCTCCTGAGCCGTATCCACCGCAGGGTTAATCAACGCCACATCAGGGCCCATGACTTTGGAAATGGTATTGATAAGCAAAGGGTAATGGGTACAACCCAATATGAGGGTATCTGCCCCCCACTCCCTCAAAGGCGCAAGATATTTTTCGGCAGTTAAATATGCTATGGGCGTGTCGCTCCACCCCTCTTCTACTATGGGCACAAACAACGAACAGGCCACGCTACAGGTGTGTATATTGGCGTTCATGCCGGCAATGGTCCTGGAATAGGAACCGCTCTGTACCGTGGCCTCAGTCCCAATTATGCCCACCTTACCATTGCGAGTGGCCCTCACCGCGGCAGCCGCGCCGGGTTCCACAACTCCTATTATGGGGATATCGAAAACCTCCTTTACGGCATCCAGGGCCATCGAACTGGCCGTATTACAAGCGATTACCACAGCCTTTATGTTCTGGGTAAGAAGAAACCGTATGCACTGCATGGAGTATTTGATAATAGTTTCCTTAGAACGGGTACCATACGGAAGGCGCGCCGTATCGCCAAAATAGACGATGTTCTCGTTGGGCAGCTGAGCCATCAATTCCTTCACTACCGTCAGTCCACCCAACCCCGAATCGAAAACGCCAATAGGCCTATGATCCACTGCGCAAGCTCCTCTCACTCGGGATGTTTTTCCTTGAACCTGTCCAGCGCAAGCTCGATTAGCCGATCTATAAGCTTGGAATACGGCACACCTGTCGCTTCCCACAGCTTGGGATACATGCTTATCTTGGTAAATCCCGGTATGGTGTTGACCTCGTTTATATACACCTCCAGAGTGTCCTTTTCCACGAAAAAGTCCACCCTGGCCATTCCGCTGCAATCCAGCGCTTTATAAGCCTTTATAGCCAGCTGGCGAATCTCATTGGCTTTCTCCTCCGGCAGGTCGGCCGGTATGATCAAACGCGATTTCCCATCATCGAAATACTTCGCATTATAATCATAGAATTCGTTGCACGGGATGATCTCTCCCAGCACCGAGGCCTGAGGGTCATTGTTACCCAAAACGGCGCACTCGATCTCCCTGCAATCGATAAAAGCTTCAACCACCAGCTTTCTGTCATACCTTCCGGCCTCTTTCAAACCTTCAATGAGCTCTTGCCTGTTGTGGGCTTTTGTAATCCCCACGCTGGAACCCATATTGGACGGCTTTACAAAACACGGATAACCTAAAGCCGATTCAATGGCATCTATTATGTGCTGTGGCCTTTGCTCAAACTCCCGCCTTAACACCACCAGATACTTCCCCTGTGGCAAGCCAAAGCTGTCAAAAACAGCTTTGGCCATAGCCTTATCCATGGCCACAGAGGAGGCCACCACGTCGCATCCCACATAAGGGATATTGGCCAGCTCCAGCAGGCCCTGTATAGTCCCATCTTCGGCATGAGGTCCATGCATTATGGGGAAAACCACGTCTACCTTGTATACCTGGGACGGGTTGTCTACAAGAAAAAATCCCTTGAACGAAGGATCAGCAGGGAACACTATGGGCTTTGAACTGGCTTCCCATACCCCGTTTTGTATGTCCTCCACATCTCCCTCAAACAGGAGCCATTTGCCAGACTTGGTAATACCGATAAAATATATATCATACTTGTCAGGGTCCATATTCTTTACAACCGAAGTGCACGACATCAACGAAACCTCATGTTCACCTGATTGACCTCCAAACAGAACGACTACCTTTAACTTTTCAGGCATATGCTTTCCTCCTTCAGCCTATCCGCCACTTTGCCTACCAAAACTTTGCGGCGGTATTTGGGCACCGTATAAGATAGTAGTCGACGTTGTGTACAGTTGTAGTTGATCGTTTCCATCGCTTTTCGTTCATAACATAGCTATATTATATCACAATTATTATAAGCCTACAATTTATTTAATGCCAGGACCGCCTTTCAGCCCACCCTTAAAGGGATGGGCTTCCTCGACGGATCTCCTTAAACAATTATTATTCAATGTTTCATCGATATTTTCTTTTAAAATATGATGAGACATAAAACTCATTTGATTATCAAAAAATTGCCAAAACACAAATGGTATAACCAAAAGCTTAAGCGGAGGCGGTAGCCTCCGCTTAAGCCTTTGGTACTATATGGCTACTTGGTTCGGCTTATGCTCCTCTCGGCCATTTCTATAGCCTTGGCCACCATGTTGCCGCAGTCGCGAGAAGTCACGTCTCCCCAACCCCTGCTCTTTACAATGTCGTACACGCCCAACTCCTTAGCAATTTCTTCCTTAAGCCTGTCAGACATTATCCCGCGCCTTCTAGCCATAATAATACCCCCTTCTCAAGCAAAAGACGTTTTATTGTCCTTTGCTGATAATAGTTTTCCCCGCCTTACAGCACACTATGCTGCAAAAAATATGGCTAGATTGCCAGGGTTCCATTGGCAGTGTCAATAATTTTCAATATATTAACTTCTTTCCCATTGTTTGCATCGATGTAGACTATGAAGTTATCTCCTCCGTATTCGCCCCTAAACTCATAGCACAGCTTCTCTCCGCCCGACTCGGTGGGAATGATGGCCAACCCTTCGGACTTTATCTTGAGGTTGGGGTTTACCAGCTTTCGCGCTTCGTCAAGCGACAGCCTTGGAGGTTTTATATCCCGCTCTTTATGGGCTATAAGGTAGTTGCGGGCATCAAACCCCACGATACTTCCATCTTCCAGTGACACCTTTACCTTGATCAAATCGGGATATACTATGACATCGCCCTGCTTATATGCAAAATTTATCACCAGGGTGCCATCAAACTTCTGGCTGTAAGTGGGTACCATCGACCTGTATCCTTTTTGGGATAAAAACCTTTCAGCCGAACGCCGCGCCTCCTCCACGGAGATCCTGGCGGACTTAATCTCCCCATCTGAAATCATATTTACCACCTTACCGCCTCTCTTGCTGACAGAGAGGAAGATGGTCCCATTGCCGTTTTTTGGTTTTATATACACTCCCCAAGTCTCTATATCAGCCGTAGTCTGAGGGCCGTTATTTATCTCAGCTACCCTGTCCCTCCCAACAAAGTCGGCAGCAATCTCCTCGGCCTTTTTCTGGTCAATAGCCTGCCCCTGGATGCGGATATCCCTTTTTTGCTGAAGCGTTTCAGAGAAAGGGCCATCATATATCAGTGTGGGGTAATCAATGCCAGTCCTCTCTATTCTCATAAACTGCCTCTCAATCAAGTTCTCAGCATCTTCATTGAGCTCCTGCTTGACCTTTGCCTGCCTTATTTCGCCCCATTTCACCCCGCCCGAATTGATGTTGTCAACCAGTACTTTAAGCTCATCGTTCAACCGCGCACAGCTGTTATGTAATTTCTGGAGGTTATTCATCTCCTCTACCGAGATGGTTTGATCCCGTCCCACCTTTTTGGTCAGGTAATAGCAGTAATCTGCTAGCTGATTTATGAACTTCGAGGTCTTAATGAGCGATAGATGTCCCAAAGGCAACTGTCCCAGATTTACCTGGGCGGCATCGGCCTGCCTCCACACATCAGAAAGTAGCATCATGCTCTGCCCCTGATCGCCGCTCACCATCAACTTTGAAAGCTTGGTCTCTATATCACCTATCTGCCCTACCAGCTCGAAAAACGACTTTTGATACAGGTTTTCCATATAGTTTCGATACTCCAAATTCTGCAAATACTGGTTGTATCCCCACAGCCCTACCACTATCAAAGCCACCGCCAACACTATTGTAAGTATCCATCTGGTCATGCGCCTTGCCTCCTGTCATACCATATTGGTTATCTCCTGTAAAGGGCCGATATGCCCCTGAACCGTAATGCTTTTGCTCCCCGAACACATGAATATTCAACAATATCGCTTGCGTTACCACACAGCCTATTTGGCAAAACGGTGATTACCAATGACGATGTGCACCGGCCTTGACCATATCCAGCCGCTGGTCGCCTTGGCCGGATTGTAATAATAAAGCGCACCGTAAGTGGGGTCCCAGCCATTTAAAGCATCCCTGGCAGCACGCAGCGATTCTTCATCGGGAGCCAGGTTGATCTGGCCATCAGCAACGGCCGTAAAGGCACCTGGCTGATATATTACCCCTGCGATAGTATTGGGAAAAGAAGGATGTTTTACGCGGTTTAACACCACTGCCGCCACTGCTACCTTTCCGATGTAGGGTTCGCCTCTGGCCTCGGCGTGTACCAGTCTGGCCAGCAAGTACAAATCCCCGCTGCTGTGCGTTCCACCGGCCCTTGAAGCCTGGTAAGAGGTAGTAGCAGTGCCCGTAAGGGTAATGCCCAAGGCCGCCGCCGTCTGCGGCCCCACCACTCCGTCCACTTTTAAACCATTTTTTCTTTGAAAAAGCTTCACCGCTTCAAAGGTCTCGGGACCGTAAACTCCATCGATAGGGCCATCATAATAACCCCATTGTTTGAGCTTCCTCTGAACCTCCATCACTTTGCTGCCAGTAGATCCCCAGTACAGTATGGTTTCAACGGCAGCATCTTGCCCTTTCCAATGATCTATGAGCATTGCGCCACAAATAAAAAGGGTTAACAAAACAGCTATAACAGAAAGCCTTTTTTTACGACTCATACCATCTCCCTTTCTAGCATATGGCTTCTGTTATATTTTTTGTTAACCCAAAACCGAATATACCCACCAAAATATTCCTTTGTAGTATCGCTATAATCAGGCTTATATATCTAGCACCTTAATATAGTTGATAAACGGGTCTTCTGTGCCCTGAAGCTGTGTCTCTTCTTTCTTTAAAGCCTGAACATACTCCACCACCTCATGGGTGATGCGTTCCCCTGGACAGATCACTGGAATCCCGGGAGGATATGCCATTATCATCTCGCCGCTTATCTCGCCCACAGCCTCCTCCAGCCTAACGCTTCGCTTCGGGCTATAAAAAGCATCGCGCGGTCTCACAATCATCTCGGTTTTGCAGGGCACCAGATTGCAATTAGGCTTGTTTTTTACACCCCTCTTCCTGGCAATGTCCTTTAAAGCCTCAATGAGCCTGTCTATATCTTCTTTTTCATCGCCAAAAGTTATGATCGCCATTATATTGTAAAAATCCGAAAGCTCGATCTGGATGTTGTACTCCTTGCGAAGGACGCTCTCCATTTCATAGCCGGACATGCCCAGCTGCCGAACGTATATGCTGAGCTTGGTCTCGTCAAAGTCGTATACACCAGGACTTCCCACCAGCTCTTTACCAAAGGCATACAGCCCTTCAATCTCGTTTATCTTTTCTCTAGCATACCGTGCCAGTTCCAGCGCCTTACTCACCAGTTCCCTTCCCCGCAAAGCCAGCTGCTTGCGCGCCATATCAATTGAAACCATGAGAACATACGAAGCACTGGTTGTTTGTGTCAGGTTAAGCACCGATTTTACGCGGTTGCTGCTTACCTTATCGCTTTCACGGATGAACAAAGCCGAACTTTGAGTCATGGATCCGCCGGTTTTGTGGAGGCTGACGGCGCTCATGTCGGCTCCCGCTTCCATAGCAGACATGGGCAGCTCATCACTAAACGGCAAATGCGCCCCATGAGCTTCGTCTGCCAATACCAACATGTTGTTCTGATGGGCTATCCTGCAAATCTCCTTCAGGTTGGACACCGCACCATAATACGTTGGATTTATGACAAACACCGCCTTGGCTCTGGGATGATTCTTTATGGCCTCCTTCACGCTGTCCACAGACATGCCCATGGCGATGCCCAAATCATAATTTATCTCCGGCTGAACGTATACGGGTATGGCACCGCTCAGTATCATGGCCCCGATGGCGGACTTATGGGCGTTTCGGGGTATGATTATTTCATCACCAGGTCCGCAGGCATAGAGGATCATAGCCTGTACCCCTTGCGTGGTGCCGTTTACCAAAAAGAACGAATCGTCTGCGCCGTATAGCTGAGCTAAAAGCTTTTCAGCCTGTTTGATAACACTGATGGGATTACATATATTATCCAAATCCTCCATTCCGTTGAGGTCTATTTGAAACACTTTTTCGCCTAAATACTCTACCAGCTCACCAGCTCCTTTGCCCTTTTTGTGCCCTGGTACGTGAAATGGAATTACTCCATCCTCGACGTTTTTCTTGAGAGCTTCAAACAAAGGGGCTGTGTTCTGATCTAGCTTTTCCATGCTTTCTACCCCTTCCCCTTGAGAAAATCAACAAAAAGCAAAAATCCTTTTTGCTTACAAAGAATTATTACAACACAAATCGGCTTAAATTGCAATAACAATTTTTTATAACAAAAAAAGGGTGCTATACGCACCCTTTTACCGGTCCCAGAAACTTAAAAAAGAAAACAACCTCTTTATCTTAACGCCTGAAACCTTTATCCATTCCACCACTTTCCACCTGTATTCTATTTTTGCTGCACCTTCAGATTCACTGGTCATACTATAAGAAGCAGATGAGCGCTGCTGGCCCTTTACACCATCCTGCTCATCAGCATGGCCCGTTATGCTACTGCTTGTCCCCGTATTATCAGCAGATTCATCGTATCTCGGCTTACCACTTCCTGTATAGCCTTCGTCCTCTTCATCAACCGATTTTCCAAGCACAACGGCTTCCGTCCCCTCGGCAACCCTCTCCTCTTGAGGTTCAGGCTTTTGAATCTCGATGGCTATACCGGTCTGTGAAGCGTTGTCACCCCTTGTTGCTGTCTCGTCTTTCTGTTTGGCCACCCCGTGGGAGATATCTATAAAGCACAGCGGCGGAAACATTACGCACCACCAGTTGGATCCTTCTCCCTTGCCTATGACCACCTTCAAAGCCTCATATTCCCCCGCCGGCAAAACCAGATGGCCATACGCCTTGGTGGGAAACGGAAAGCGCCCAAACTGAACCTGCACAGGATATGACTTGCCGGACCGCTTTATTTCAAGAAAGGCAATCCTCTCTATCTCGTCTATGCTGTCCTTGATTTTCTCTCTTCCCGTTTCTATCGAATCGATATTGGCAAACTCCCTACCAAACCTCTCCAGCAATCTGTCCCGTACTCTGAGCTTCAAAGCTTGATCTTCCGGAGAATCGCTGTTTGCCACCACATGAAAACGTATATACTGCTTTTGAGAAGCATTTGCGCACACGCCAACTGTTATCAACGCGACTATTAAAAAGATTACAAATGAGTACACCGCCCTTTGCTTGTGCTTCACTGCCAATACCCCCAATACCTGCCGCATTATTCTAGACCGATATTAGAAGTATTGACAGTTTTTAATTTTTTAATCATCTGGACAGGTATTTCTCCACCATTTCGATATCGCTGGGTTTGTCCACATCATTGGCCAGCTGCGGAAAGGGGGATATGATGGCCACTGCCTTTATGCCCAGAAGCTCAAAAAAGCGCTGCTCCACCTTTGATATCGACAGCCTGCCTAAAGTCAATAGGGTCAACAGGTCAAGGCCCAAAATCCTGGCTATTTCCCATGGGGTTTTACGGTTTTCAATGAGCAAAGCCGCAAAGTCGCGGCACCGTTCAAAAATGGCGGGATTTATGTAAAATATATTGCCTCCAGTAAAGGTACCTTCTTTAAGCCGCACGTAAGTCCTTTTAAAGCCGGGATACAGGCTTTCATTTAAACTCTTCTCAACGATGGGATAACACAAGTCAGCATCGGTAGTTATACACCTATTTACAAAGTCGTCCACCACTTCGCTTGTGAGCAAGGGTATGTCAGATGAGACGATTATTACCCTTTTATCGTTTTTGAAGGGCTGCATGGCAGCCTCCAAATTTTCAAAGAACGAACCTGTATCCTCAAAGTAATAGTCCACTCTGCTTCCAAGGCAATCCTTTAAAGGGTCAACCGGCCCCACGATAGAAATGCCGTCCACTGAAGAAGAGCACCTCAAAGCATCAACTACATATTCTATCATGGGCCGACCACAAATGCTCAGCAATGCCTTATTGGTTACATTAATCCTGGCCAGGTCGGCCTGGTTATCCCCTGCCAATATTACCGCATTCATGCCTTAAAAAACCTCCTCCACCACCTGTACCCCCAAGCTCACAGTTTGAGCAACAAAGCACTGCGAATATTTCCGATTGAGCGCTGCATATGCCTTTCGCGCCGCATGCTCATCCTCAAAAAGACCATATACAGTGGGACCGCTTCCGCTCATACAACACCCAACAGCCCCTTGCCTCATAATATCGTCCTTAACCGTATTTATCCGAGGGCACAATTCAATGGTTACTCCCTCAAGAACGTTTACCATGTTTCGGGCAATGCCTTTAAAATCCCTGTGCTGTAAACTATCCATCATGCCGGCTATATCCGGCCTTACAGACACTTGGCTCAAATCCAGCCTGCCGTAAACCTCGGCCGTGGGGACGCGCTGCTCAGGTGTTACCAGAACCAGCCACATGCCTTCAGCCGGAGGAAGCGCCGTTATCTCCTCTCCTCTGCCTCGGGCCAGGGCAGTGCCCCCAACAACGCAAAACGGTACGTCGCTCCCTATAATGCCGGACAGGGCCATAAGGTCTTTCTCATGAAGATTGAGGCCCCACATCCTGTTAAGCCCCACCAGCACAGCAGCGGCATCAGCGCTTCCTCCAGCCATACCCGCCGCCACAGGGATATTCTTGTGCAGCTCAATCTCAACCCCCTTTGCAATGCCAAACCTTTCTTTAATCAAAGCAGCCGCCCTGTAAGCCGTATTTGCTTCATCTACAGGGATGCCGTCCATATCGCATCTGATGCTTACTCTATTATCCTTTTCCATAAGGACGACGATATCGCATAAATCTATCGACTGCATGACCATCTCTACATCGTGATAGCCATCGGAGCGCTTTCCTATCACATCCAGCGCCCAGTTGATCTTGGCGTAAGCCTTTAAAGCAATCCTTCTCATCCCATTCTCAACCCTTGCTTTACAGTATTTATAAAAGGTAATGCTTTACTAATTATACATTACCACATGCCAGTTTGCCAATGTCTTCATCCATTTGACAGACCCGATGAACCGGTAAACGTATCGCCACAAATACAATCCAGCAAGCCATAAAAACAAAAGCGTGTTCCGATGCCCCAGAATACATAAATTTAAATTAGGGGCTGCGAACACGCAAAGGCTTCAACCCCCTTTGAATTTCACAGCGAAACCTCAAGCTTCTTATAGATCAGCAGCTTGTCTCCAGGGGTCAATATCTGTGACTCGTCTATCGCGTTATACTTCAAAATGCTGGCGATGGTGGTGTTGTACTTTTTGGCTATCGACCACAGGCTGTCGCCCGGTTGAACAAAATAGATAAACATTCCAGAGTCTTCTCCCTGTTTCAGCTCCTCGACCTCGACATCAAGAAATATTTCCTTTTCCACGCTGGTGAACACGCTTACTTCGGCCATCATCACAGCACGAAACTCAACTTCGTCAGGAGCGACTAAGGTACAATTTACATGGTCAACCACCAGCTGGCTCTGGCACTCCATGTCTTCCAGCGCTCCCTCAACCTCCACGCTTTGCCTGAAAGGGATATCCTCCTTTATGCTGGCCGGCCCATAGGACGGATCGGTAGATTGATAGATCACCTTGGTCACCAGGACTCCCTCAATGACCACCTTGCCGTCGCTTATATGCTGATCGGTGATGATAGGCTTGGCTTCAGCGTACAGGACCCTTGAGGCCTGGGGGACGTTCTCTGCTGGGAAGGTTATGCTATCCTTGACCACCACTTGGTCCTGTACCTCACCTACTACCTGGGTTAACTTTATCTTTCTTTTCTTAGGCTGAATGGACAATCCTGGGCAATAGGCGTCTATCAACAGCTCCTTTTCTTCGGTCTCAAACACCCGGGCTTCCGCTGCTATCACCGCTTCTACGTTGAGCACCCGCATCTCCCCATTGATATCTTCCCGCGGTTCAACGAAAAGCTCCTGTACCCATACATCGGCGGCGCACTCTAATCCCTGATACGCCCCTACAATGTCCACCGAATGGGTAAACGGCATATCGTAGCTCACTTGCTGAAGGGGCTCATTGGGCTCATCGCACAAGTAAAGAAGCTGAATCTTTATATCTCCCTCAATGACCACCCTGTTATCCATGACTTTCCTGCTATTCACCTTTACCGAAGCATTCTTCTTCAATATCTTCTGTATAGAGGGCATTTCTTCCTCCAGCTCCAGGTCCTCCCTGACAATGGCTTGCGAACTGCCCTGCCCCTGGCTGCGTGACACCGCTACCTCGTCCTTCAGCAGCTGGGCATTGGGCATATCCTTAAAATTCTGAATGACCTCCAGCTGAAGGACATCGTTGACCCTGCTCTGTAGATTGACCACCGTTTTTATGTTAAGTTTCCTGCTGTTTATGATTTCATACTCAACGTGCTCAACCTGACATTTCAATGTGGATAACATGTTGGGCTTAGCACCCGGCATATCAAGATAATGCGTAAAGCCTAGCTCTGTCTCCAGATTCTCTATAATTTTAGAATCGCTTTGGCCAACATACAGGACAGTGCAGCGCACTACTCCCTCAACCATTACCCTGTCCTGAATTACTTCTTTGCTGTTTACAACCGCCGTACCGTCAACATCCAATACCCTGGCGATATCGGGTTTAGCCTCTGGAACGACGACATCCCCCTCTACCAGCGCCTGCGACAGCTCTTGCCCCACCGTTTGGTCCACTTTCAAGACATCCTTTATGTATTCGACGGTCACCTTCACTCCTCCTCCCCATGCTTTTGTCCCATAAAGATACCTATTATAATAAATATAGGTGACCGTCGAAAAATATGTTTAAATCCTTTCATTATTTTTGCATATCACCACTTCTACATTGGAAGTGAGTATATCGAAATATGTAAAGGAAAGCGTTTGGACAAACCTGTCGTCTATGTTGACGCGTACTGTAAAAATGCTGGGGTAAACCTCATGGATAACCCCTTCTTTAATAAAGCTCTTCTTCCTTCCTCTGTTTGCCTTTAGTTTGACCCTTTCACCTATATTGGACTCTACTGCCTTTCGAACCCTCATCAAAGCTTGTGCGTCAATCATAAGGCATCACCTTTAAACAAAATTTCCATTCAGGATTATTTTTGCCACAAATGGCATAAAATATATTTAAAAATAAAAAATAATCATGTTCCCTTTCTCCAGCTTACACCAATCACAGGGTAAGGGATGCCAATTATGTGGCGTCCCTTACCTTTTTTATAAAAAAATAAAAACGCCCATGCTGTCAAAAACAGCATGAGCGCATATCAGTACTTTATTATAATATGATATCAATCATTCCGATTCCTCTTCTTCATCCTCATCCTCAAACTCTTCGTCAAATTCCTCGTCGATCTCCAAATCCTCCAGTGGTTCCAGCTCCTCTGGCTCGGCTAGATCCTCCAAATCCTCTAATGGACTCAAATCGTTGTCGATATCCTCGTCAAATATCTCCAAGTCTTCCTCATCTGTCAACAGGAAATCGTCCCAACCTTCACTCTCAATGCGGTCTTCCTCAGCCTCCTTCATGTGTTCCATGGCGCACTGATAACACATCTCTTCCCCCGGCTCAATGATGTTTTCACCACACTCTGGACATATATCGTATTCCTCTTCCCTATCGGTATCGTTTAAAGATTTCCCAACCTCCTCCAGGCAAACTTTGCATAAAGATTCGGTGTCTTTAATATAGTTCAAATTGCAACGCGGGCATTTCTTATAAGCCATCCCCTTATATCCCTCCGAAAACAGAATTTACCCTTTTAAGCCTTTGAATCAATTAAATACAATTTTACGGTTTGCATCTATTTTTTATTCATCACCTTTTAAGAAAATTCTCTTAAATAAATTAATATAAACCTATATTAAAATCAAGATATTTCCTCAACTAGTTATCTACAATTTGTTCATAAAGTTATCCACAATATCCACAAAATTATCCCCAGGCCTTCATTTTATAGCCTTTTCAACTGTGGATATATACCCTACTTTTCCACAAAACCCACATCACATATCCACACCTCATGCAAAAGGATATATGAGCAACCCGCCATCCAGCACTCTTAAACGTTCAAAGCCCAGCTGCTTAAGCTTAACAAAGGCAAGATAAGCCCTACGACCCCTCTCGCTTATCAACACTATACTGCGCTGCCTATCTAGTTCATCCTTCCGAGCTTCCAATTCCTCCAGGGGTATATTTATGGCCCCCGGCAACGTCCCCATCTTGAACTCGGATTCAGTGCGAACATCCAACAGAATGACTTCTCCATCCTGCATAAGGTCATTTAACTCAAAGGGCGAAATACCCTTCAACTTGCCTTCCAGCTTATTAACCATCACATGGGCCACAAGCGGAATGGGATGCAGGTTCATGAAATACGAAAAATGGCGCGCAACATCCAGCATGGCCAAGTCCCTGGCCGTACCTCCCATGCTTATAACCGCGGCCACTGTATCGACCAATTTATCCGACAAAACTCCTCCCACGCACTGCACTCCCAGTATCTTACCATTTGACCTATCAACCATGAGCTTAATCACATTTTCTCTGTAACTACCACCGCACGCATACCTGTCATCGTAGACCGAAACGATGGCTGTCTCCACCTCATAGCCTTCTTCCCTGGCTTGTGCTAAAGAAAGGCCCGTTCTGGCTATCCCAAGGTCAAATGCCTGTATACTCATAGTGCCCAGCACGCCTTTCTCCAACACGCGACCGTTTTCGAAGGCTATGTTTTCGCTGACTGCCTGGAGCGCCACATCATCAACCGCCTGCCTGTAAAGCCATACAGGCTTACCGGTTATCTGGTGAATTCTCTGGGCACAGCTGCCCAAGGCATATATCCCGGGTACATTGGTCTCCATGTACTGGTCCACCTCGATTGCGCCGCTGTCCCCGATTATAATGCCCGCTTTTTTCGCCACCTCCACATTGGGCTTCATGTCCTCCAGCCATATGACTAGGTCGGCAGGAAGGATGCGCTCAGGGGTATGGACCTCAACCACATCCCCCTTTGCATTGCCTATTAAGGACAAGACTTTCTCTCCCACCAGCACTTCAACGCCTTTGTGTTCCATCTGCCTTCTGACCAGCTCAGCCATTTCCATATCCAATTCAGGAAGTATCTGTGGCCCTCTTTCCACAAGGGTAACCTTAACGCCTCGCTTCCACAGGCTTTCAGCTGTGTACACCCCCACCATGTTGGCTCCTACCACAACGGCCTTCTTTATTCGCCCGGCTTCTATTCCCTCTCGAATAGCCATTACATCATCCAGAGACCTGAGAAACAGAACATTGCCCAGATTGATGCCCTCCACTTCCGGCACAACCGGCACAGCTCCTGTAGCAATGATCAGCTTATCGTATTCTACTGCAGAGCTATGGCCCTTTTTTAAGTCTTCAAACACCACTTTTTTTTCAAGAGGGAGGATGTCCGTTACTTTGAGATGCGTTAAAATATCAATCCCATACTGCGCTTTAAAGGTTTCTATAATGCCGTCCATGAAAGAAAAAATGTCCTCATCGGAGTTTTGAATGAAGTAAGAAAGTATATAGCAGTTAAACGAAAGATGTTCACTCGAAATCAAAACCTTTGCCTCTATCTCCGGATTTTCCCGAACAGCTCTAGCGGCTGCCCTTATACCGTCAAGTTCGTCCCCAATCACAACCAGCCTTTTCTTACCCATAAACTATTCCTCCTTTACCCCTGTAGAAAAAAGGTCCTCTTCATCCAACAGAACCTTAACCACCTTAATGGCATCACCGTGGATTACTGAATACTTTACCTCCACACCTCTCCGTTCTCCCTTAATGATACCTCTGGACTTCAATATCCCTAAGTGCTGGGAAATTGTGGACTGGGGAAGCTTTAAACACTGCTGAATTCCAGATACATTGCAAGCATTGTGCATAAGGCCGTGTACAATACACAACCTTACAGGGTGTCCCAGCGTCTTCAAAAGCTCAGCCTTTTGCTGATATTTCGACACATCCATTTATAACCCATCCTTCCTACCATAAATACTTTCCACGTCGTGTATCTATTATATCCTTGTACTATCATATTATGATAGGAATGATAGGAAGGCGCTGTCAACATTTATTAAGCGCTCAACAGCTAGGCTGACCGCTCCATGCTCAGCTTATCCGCAACCAGAGCAATGAATTCCCCATTGGTAGGCTTCTCGTTCTTGCTATATACGACATACCCGAACAGTTTGTTGATGTTCTCCACCTTGCCACGGCTCCAAGCCACATCGATGGCGTGGCGAATAGCCCGTTCAACCTTGCTGGGAGTAGTATTAAACTTTTTAGCAATGCCGGGATAAAGCTCCTTGGTAATGTGGTTTATGAGTTCGGAATTCTCCACCACCATCTTGATGGCTTCTCTCAAGAAGTGATAACCTTTGATGTGAGCAGGGATTCCAATGGTCAAGAATATGTTTGAAATTCTTTCTTCAAGGTTTTCGCTTTTTCCAGCACTGGCTACATTTGCCTTGGCCGGTTCGACTTTACGCATGACTTCCCTTATCCTCTTTACCATCATTCCTAAATCAAACGGCTTTACCATATAATATTTAGCGCCCAATTCTATGGCCCTTCTAATCAAGTCCTCCTGCCCTACTGCCGACAGGCATATCACCGAAGGAAACGATTGCAGGCCAGCTGTACTAAGATGCTCAAGCACTCCTAAGCCATCCAGCTGGGGCATGATCATATCCATGATGACTACATCAGGGCAGACCGCCTTTATGACCTCCAGGCCTGTCACTCCATCGCAGGCTACTCCAACCACTTCCATATCGTCTTGCATGTCGATGTACTCTTTTAATATCCCCCTTATACCCACATTATCATCCAATATGACAACCTTGATTTTCGATCCCATTTCCCACCTTCACTCCTTAAAACAGTATTTTTGATGTTAGATCTGCACGAATTTTGTTATTTTAAATCGAAATTTCCCATAATTAGTATAATTTGTAAAACACTCTTTTATTTTACCATATTTCTTTGGAATTTGGAAGGAGGTGTTAACAATATTTTTACACAAGAAAAAGGACAAAACGCCAAATATAGCGCTGTCCTTTCCGTCTTTACACCTCAGTTTAAACAACAAGGATATGCAATTTCTCGCACGTGATACGAGAGGCAACAGTATATATTTACAACAGGTTAGCTCAATAAGGATATGCAATTTCTCCTGTGTAAGCGTCGACATACAGCAGCCAGTAGCCTATCCCATAACCGTACCTTGATGGCACCCATCTGGAAAATCCCTGCATAAACATGGATGGCATGGTACCGTATGGTCCAGGAATTCCATATGCCACATAACGAACTTTGCCGTTCTCCTTTACAAGCCCCACGATGTAATGGTCATAATAATAGACACTGTCCATATGCTGGGCTCCTATGTAGGCATACTGGCCGTAATCATCCACGTATGGCACCTCAATCCATTGGACCTCTCCCATCTCCACCATAAATGGATAAACCCTTCTATGGGTTTCAAACAACCTGGTATAATATTCCTTGGTCTTCTCCCAGTAGGTTTGTTTGTCAACTAAGTCCGATTTATGCCATTGAATAACGCTTTCTCTCTCAAGAGGTTTCTGCTCAACCTCATCAATCTGCCTTTGAGCTTGCTCCTCTTCAAATAGTATCTCTTCCGCTGCAGCTTTCTCGGTTTTGTATTCTTCATCCACCTCGGCCCCTTGAGATATATTTTCCAGCGGGATAGCCGTTTCACCATCAGCTCCGACCTGAGCAACTTCATCGCCCTTCGCCTCAAGCACTTCTTGAAGCGCTTCAGACGCGCTATCACGGTCATCGGTCTGTTCCTCCACCGCCTCTTCATCCCTCTTTGCCTCATACACCAGCGTTGCGTCGTCTTTCAACTCCTCTGCATCACCATCTAAACCTTTCATGTCAACATCTTCTGGTTCCTTTTTTGTTTGTTCCTGTTCCCTCTGCATTTTTCTATCGCCTATTTCATCCTCCAGTTTTTTGCTCTGCAGCAAAGGTCCCAGCGCTGCAATTATATCCTGTATAGTTCTCTGCTTTTTATTTTCCATTGAAAATGGCATTTCGCTTTGGACCACCTCACGTTTTTCCCTTTCAACCGGCTGCACATCGCTGCGCTCCTTCCTGCCGTCAAATGTCGGCTTTACTGTTTTATTGTAAAATTGCCCGATATCCCTTTTTATTCGTCCCCCCCAATCCAGTTCCACCCGCTTGTTGGCATAGCCCACCAACGGATACCTGATATCATCGTGGCCATTATGCACAACGGCTAGTCCATGGAATTGGTCAAGAGAATAACCTGAACCGCCAATATTGTTCACATTTATTTCCACAGTGCATTCTCCACGTCCCCGTTGGTCAACATAGATGCTGGCAATCTTTTGGGGAGGAATCCCTTCCTGTGCCGACACCAAAAAGACGTCATATCCTTCCTGATCAGCGCCTTGGGGCTTTAAATCCTGCACGTGAAAATACATCTTACATTTATCGTTTCGCACCTCAATTTTACAGTAACCAGCAGCCGGCTTTTCAGCTTTAATATTGAATCTCGTATCCCTGGGCTGTAAAATAACAAATGAACGATGATAATACCCTTTAGCCAATTCTTCTCCCTCCTTTTTCCTTTTTACTAATAAATATATGAAGCAAAGCAAAAAAAGAAACCCCAATTCAACAGAATTGGGGTTTTTCATCGCCTATCGCACGCTCATCTATTGGCCTTTTTGGCTTTCCAGGCACAGCGCGTTGGCCATATCAGCGTATTGCTGTATTGCCAGATCCTCCCCCCTCATTTTGGGATCGATGTTACATTTTTTCAACATGTCCTGCAATTTCTGTTTGTCCACGCCTTCCATCTCCAAAGCGGTCAAGGCATTGAGCACGGTCTTGCGCCTCTGGCCGAAGGCTGCCTTTACCACTTTGAAAAATACCGTGGGGTCTTGCACATGCACGGGAGGATTCGGCCTTTTTCTAAGCAGCACAATGGCCGAATCCACCTTGGGAGGAGGGATAAATACGTTGGCCGACGCCACAGCCACTATTTCAGGGCAGGTGTAGTACTGAACAGCAATGGACAGCATTCCATAATCCTTTGTGCCCGCTACAGCCGTCATTCTCTGTGCCACTTCCTTTTGCACCATGACCACCATGGCCTCAAAAGGAAGGTTGCTTTCCAAAAACATCATCAACACCGGGGTGGTAATGTAATAGGGCAGATTGCCCACTACCTTAAAGGGCCGCTGACCAAAATACTTCTGCACCAGCTGCTTTACGTCCAGCTTAAGGACATCCCCCTGGATCAGTTCCACATTGGAGCAGCCTGCCAAGGTCTCATTGAGAATGGGAAATAGCCTCTTGTCTATCTCAATTGCCACTACAAGCTTTGCAGCATTTGCCAGCTCCCTGGTCAAAGTCCCTATCCCTGCTCCAATCTCCAGCACGACATCTTGCCTGTCAAGCTCAGCTGCCTGTATTATCTTCATAAGTATGTTTCTGTCAATCAGGAAGTTCTGCCCCAAACTCTTTTTAAAATTAACCCCATATCGGGCCATAAGCTCCTTTACGACTCTTGGCGAAGTAAGCGGTTGTATATCCTTACACATCATCATTTAGGAAAATATACTTTAACACTCCTTCTGCCAAATCTCAAGCACTGGTTTTCACTCTCCATAAAGATATCGATCCTGTATCCCTTGACAGCCCCTCCAATATCCATGGCCTTATAGTAACCGTTTAAGTGCTCCCATCCTCTGGGAAACTCTATATACACCGTTTTGTACAACGGAATTATCCTGGGGTCTACTGCGATGTACCCCACCTTTGGCATAACGCCCGTTTTAGTAGGCCTGCCGGTATGGGTATAAGCTGTAGCCTCAAAAGTCTTTACCGTTGAATAGCGCAAAACATCGCCACGCGAGGTTATCTTCTTCTTTACCGTTCCAACATGCACAATGCGATTTACCGGCTGTACCGCCACCTTTTCCTCTATCACTTTCCTGGATATCTCCTGGCCATCTCGATAGGTAACCAGTATCTTCCTTTGAAGTTCTCCTTCTCTGCCCTCCTGAACGACCTTCTGTACCCCTTCGTCCATATTGTCATCTTTTTTAACGATCACGCTGTAGGCAATGGGTTCCTTTTCTATTATAACCTCCTCGTCGTATCTGGTCACTATGATCTTTTCCCGTGGAATGGCGCCGGCATCCAACCTGTAGTTTACCACATCCTTTTCTCTTAAGGCAACACCAGCCTTGTTGAGTACATCAGCTACCGTAGCGCCTTTAGGAAGGTATACCGTTTTCTCCTTTTGATCAGCTACAACATAGAAAGGCAAGGTACGCGTTATCTCAATGACAACACCATCGTGAAGCCTATATCCTCTATCGAGATTTATGCTGTCTCCTGGTCCCAGCTCAATTTCATATTTCTTCAAAAAATCGCCAACCGTTTTCTCTAGAGTAACTATTTCGACCTCCCGGCCATCATCTCTCAACGTGACTGCATAGCTTACGCTGTCTATATAATGGACAGCTGCGGCCGAAGCTCCGCTTAATACCAGCAGGGCAACCAACACTGCCAAAAAAAACTTGCTTTTTGAAGCCCCACCTGCCCTGCCTATTTGAGGTTCCATGAATCACCCTCCTTCATTCGTCAATGGCTTTACGGGGGCCACATGCAGTAAAAACAGCTAAAAAAGCTGTTACTACATTGTAATACTTTTTTAATATTTTGTCAACATTTTGTAACATTTATGGCATGTGCATTGCTGTAGCCATAAGGTCCCCAAAAGTAAAGCCATCTCCAAATTTTTAACCATATTTTCCTTATTCTATTTCTATATTATTCCATAGGATATGGACTCTATACCCCTTGATTGTGATGGACAAAGAAAATTTTATGGATGAACCTTTGAACAATATATGATAAAATATACAAAAGTAATGGATTATTAACTTAAAGAGGTGAACCGCTCTCATGAAGAGATTTTTAATGGCAATAGCGCTAGGCTTAATCATGTGTTGGACAGTATCGAGTTGTTCCAAGCCCAATCCTGAAGAGCCTGCCAACGCCTACCTGGATGCCTGGAAGCAGGGCAGGTATCAGGACATGTATGAACTTCTATCGTCGGATTCGCAATCCTCTATCAATCAACAGGACTTTGTAAACAGGTACACTAACATATTTTCTGCCATCAAATTAAATAAGCTAGAAATCACCACAGAGGAAATTCTAATCGAAGGCGACAAGGCCTATCTTCCCTTTAGAGCGACATTTCATACCGGTACCGTCGGAACCTTCGAGTACGAGTATACCCTCCCGTTGGTGCTGGAGGATAAGCAGTGGAAGATCGCCTGGTCTCCCTCCCTCATATTTCCCATCATGCATGAAGGAGACAAGGTAAGGATCACTCAGCACAGCGCCAAAAGAGGGGTGATCACCGACAGGGAGGGTAACCAGCTGGCAGTTGATGGACCAGTTTATACGGTAGGAGCCAAACCGTCGGCCATCCCCGATATCGATGGCTTTGTAAAGGCCTTGGCACCCCTTATAGAAATGGATGAAAGCGCTATACGCAACATACTCAACCAAAAATGGGTAAAGGACAACCCTGACCTATTCG
The DNA here is from genome assembly GCF_900115765.1 of Caldicoprobacter faecalis. Taxonomy (NCBI): domain Bacteria; kingdom Bacillati; phylum Bacillota; class Clostridia; order Caldicoprobacterales; family Caldicoprobacteraceae; genus Caldicoprobacter; species Caldicoprobacter faecalis. The sequence continues at coordinate 40,353 of NZ_FOXR01000013.1, forward strand.
TACCCATCAAAAATCTTCCATTTAATATCTCCGAGGATTGCAAAAATCAGCTCCTCAATGTAAAAGGGGTTATGCTTTCCAGCAAAAGCCATACCACGCGCCAGTATCCCATGGAGCAGGCATTCGCCCATGTAACGGGGTATGTACAGCAGATCAATCAGGAAGAGTTGAAGGAAAAGTCACCTGAGGGGTATGAGGCAGAAGACTTGATTGGACGGCAGGGGGTCGAAGCAGCGCTGGAAGAAAAGCTAAGGGGCCGTAGAGGCTATACGCTCTACATAGAGGACAAAGAAGGAAAACAAAAAAACGTGATAGCAAAAGTGGAACCTCAGAACGGCAACGACGTTATGCTGACCATCGACCCTGACCTTCAAAAAACCGCATACGAGGCATTAAAAGGCCATAAGGGCAGCGTTGTAGCCCTAAACCCCGCCACTGGCGAGGTACTGGCCCTGGTGAGCCAGCCGTCCTTTGACCCCAACATATTCCCCGTGGGGGTGTCTCCCTCCTCGTGGAAGACCATATCCCAGGACCCCAACCATCCGCTTATAAACAGGTGCGTACAAAGCCTATATCCTCCAGGATCTGTATTTAAACCCTTCACGGCAGCCATGGCCCTAGAGGGGGGGATAATCACACCCCAGACCGTAGTGCCCGAAGCTCAAAAAGAAGAATGGGTTCCATCCCCCAACTGGACGGCCCCGCCAATCAGGCGGGTACCCCATCCGCCAGGGGAGGTAAACCTGCGCAATGCCATCGTGTGGTCCGACAACATATTCTTCGCATGGACCGGCTTAAAAATAGGCTATAAAGACTTCGAAGCCTTTGCTAACCGATACGGGCTGGGCACATCTCTCCCCTTCATCCTGCCGGTCAAAAGCTCCCAGGTGAAAAACGATACAACCCAGTGGAGCGATCCTTTGCTTGCAAACACCAGCTATGGACAGGGCGAAATGCTGGTAACTCCCTTGCAGATGGCCGCGATGTACACCGCTTTTTATAACGGCGGCGATATGATGCTTCCACAGCTTATAAAGGAAATCCGCACCGCATCCGGCCAAACCGTGGAATCCCTACAGCCCAAGCCATGGCTGGAGGACGTGATACCCAAGCAGCACGTGGAGACCCTCCTGCCCATACTGGTGGACACAGTGGAGGACCCAACAGGGACGGCCCATAAAGTAAAAATCCCTGGACTTACCATCGCTGGCAAAACCGGGACCGCCCAGGTTGGAGACAAAAAAGAAGAGATAGCGTGGTTTATCGGATTTACCTTAAATGCTGAAAGACCCCTTCTGGTATGCGTAGCACTGGAGGTGCCAGCAGGTGAAGGGGATATAAAGCTGGACATAGCCAGGAGGATGTTCGCCGAATATTACCGGTGAGCATCCTCCTCATTTTATCATTTGGCGTACCTTAAGCTGAGCTCCTATATCCTCGGCAATTGCACGACACCTTTCAATATCTTCAGGAGATAGCACATCTACCACCGAAAGCACCACTGTTGGGATGACCTTCACGCACTCCCTGGCAAACTGCAGAACGCCTTCAAAGGCTTGCTTTCCATAGCCCGAATGGCATATGGCGTCATACTGTTCAGCAGTGGGCGCATTGAGGCTTATGGATATTACATCCACCAATCCTTCGAGCAATGGCACCACGTTCCTACCATGATAGAGGTTGGCTTGGCCGTTGGTGTTGACCCTCACCCTGCCCCCCTTTTTCTTTACTTCCCTTGCAATCTCTATGAGCTCCTCAAGCCTCATCATGGGCTCCCCAAACCCACAGAACACTATTTCGCTGTACCGAGTGGGATCCCCTATCTGTTGCAGCACCTCTTGGACAGTGGGCTCCTTGTCCAGCCACAGGTTATACTCTCCCACACCCTCATAGGTATTACGTATGCAGAAATCACAGCAGTTGGTACACCGATTAGTCAAATTGATGTATAAAGCATCCCCTAGCCTATAAACATAGGTATCCATTTCCCCATCTCCTTTTTCATCAGCCTTACTTACCATCTTTAATTTTTAAACACAGTTACTCAATTTTAAATAGCTTTTTTGCATTATTCAAGGTAGCCTCAGCGATTTCCTCAAAGGACATTCCTCGGATTTCCGCGATCTTTTCGGCCACCAGCCTCACATATGCTGGATTGTTGCGCTTGCCCCGATGAGGTGTAGGCGCCAGATACGGGCTGTCGGTTTCAATGACCAGCCTGTCCAGAGGAATTTTTTGGGCTACCTCCACCGGCCGTTTGGCATTTTCAAAAGTGACAGGGCCACCTAAAGAAATATAAAATCCAAGGTCCATGAAATCCTTTGCCATCTCCCAGCTGCCTGAATAGCAATGCATTACCCCGCCCAATATCCTATCCCTTTTGGCTTTAAGTATGTCCAGCACATCGGCGTGGGCATCCCTGTCGTGTATGATTATAGGCATTCCCAGGCTATATGCCAGGTCTATTTGCCGGGCGAACCACTCCTTCTGCAGCTCCCTGGGCGAAAAATCGTAATAATAGTCCAAGCCGATCTCGCCAATTGCCACAACCTTATCGCTTTTAGCGATGGTTTCAAGAGCGTCCAAATCTTCGCTGCCCATCTGCGACACCTCATGGGGATGGACCCCCACAGCAGCGTATATGAAAGGATATCGCGCTGCCAGCTCCACCGACATACGAGAGGTTTCAAGGGTGGAGCCTACATTTACAACGTAGGCCACACCCTTTTCAGGCAATTCTTCAATCAGCTGTTTCCTGTCCTCATCAAATCTTTCATCCTCCAGATGTGCATGGGTATCAAACAACATCTCCATCCCCTCAATCCTCTTTTTTAGCTTATTTTGGAGCCGCTGGCGATGTCCTGATCCACCGTTAACAGGGCCAAATTCCCTTTATCATCGGTGGCAGCCAGTATCATGCCTTCGGATACTATCCCCATGAGCTTGGCAGGCTTTAAGTTGGCCACCAGTATAACTGCCCTGCCCACCAGTTGCTCGGGCGTGTAGTATTTGGCGATCCCCGATACAACCTGGCGCCTCTCCTTTCCTACCTCCAGCGTCAGCTTGAGCAGCTTGTTGCTCTTCTCCACGCGCTCAGCGCTTATAACCTTGGCCACCCTAAGGTCCAGCTTCGCAAAGTCCTCAATGGTGATCTGGCTGTCTGCCTGTTCTTTCTCTTCCGAACTCTCTTGTCGCCCCTGATGTGCAGCGTCGCCTGCAGTCTGCACCGCCTCTTGGCCAGCAGGGCAATTTGCGCTCTCGCTCTGGCTTGCTTGCTTCATCTTTTGCTGTATCTCTTCCAGCTCTTTAAGCTCCTTCTCCATATCCAACCGTGGGAATATGACCTCGCCGCGCTGTACCCTGGTCCCCGGCGGCAGCTTCCCAAACTCGGCCAGGCTATCCCAGGTGATGAGGCTTTCATCCTTTACGCCCAGCTGTTGGCGAATTTTCTCGGGCGTTCTGGTCATGAAGGGGCTGATCAATACCGATATCATGCGCAAGCACTCAGACAAGTTATAAAGCACCGTACCCAGTCGACCGCGCTTGCTTGGGTCTTTTGCTAAAATCCACGGAGTAGTCTCATCAATATACTTGTTGGCCCTGCCGATCAGCTTCCATATCTCGGCCAGAGCGTTGCTGTATTCGAACCTATTCATCAATTCCTCCACCCTGGAGGGAGTAGAAAGGGCCAACTGCCTCAGCTCGGTATCGACATCGTCAAGCTCTCCCGGCTCTGGGATCAAACCATCAAAATACTTTTCAACCATGGCTATTGTCCGGTTGACCAGGTTACCCAAATCATTTACCAGGTCCGAATTTATCCTGTTGATCAAAGCCTCATTGGAAAAGACCCCATCGGCACCAAAGGGCACCTCTCTCAGAAGGAAATAGCGTACTGCGTCCACTCCATAGCGCTCAACCAGTATCACCGGGTCAACCACATTGCCCTTGGACTTCGACATTTTGCCACCTTCCAGCACCAGCCAGCCATGGCCAAACACCTGCTTGGGCAGGGGCTCGCCTAGCGCCATCAGCATTATGGGCCATATGATGGTGTGGAACCTTACGATCTCCTTGCCCACCAAGTGCACGTCAGCCGGCCAGTACTTCCTGTATTTCTCGTCGTTTTCGGTCATGTATCCCAAAGCCGTAAGATAGTTGGAAAGGGCATCGATCCACACATATATCACATGTTTGTCATCAAACGGCACAGGAATACCCCATCTAAACGAAGTGCGGGAAACGCACAGGTCTTCCAGTCCAGGCCTCAGGAAATTGTTGAGCATCTCGTTCTTGCGCGAGGGCGGCTGTATAAACTCATCATGGGCCTCAATATACTCTATTAGCTGCTGCTGGTACTTGGACAGTTTAAAGAAATAGGCCTCTTCCTTCACCAGCTCCACGTTTCTGCCGCAATCGGGGCATTTCCCGTCCACCAGTTGCCGCTCGGTCCAGAACGACTCGCAGGGAGTGCAGTACCATCCCTGATATTCGCCCTTGTATATGTCCCCCTGGTCATACAGCTTTTTGAATATCTTTTGCACCACCTTCTCATGGCGCTCTTCAGAGGTACGGATGAAATCGTCATAGGATATATCCATCAGCTTCCACAGCTCTTTGATGCCGGCCACGATGTTATCCACATATTCCTTAGGGGTCACTCCCTTTTCCCTGGCCAGCCGCTCTATCTTTTGGCCGTGCTCATCGGTCCCGGTCAAAAACATGACGTCGTAACCGGTAAGCCTCTTAAATCGCGCCATGGCATCAGCCGCCACAGTAGTATAGGCATGCCCAATGTGAAGCTTATCGCTAGGATAATATATGGGAGTGGTAATGTAGAATGTCTTTTTATCGGCCATATTTAACCCTCCTTTTTTATTGTTGTTAGCTGCATTTTGCCTAACTTTTCACCATGCTCTTAGGTCCCGGTCAAAAACACAACGCCATAACCTTTAGCCACCCTTAAAACCTACAAAACCTATACAGCATTAAAAACGCACAGCTTTTTCCCCTGTTTACAGCGCGATAAATTTGGCGCTTGAAAAGCTTTAATGCAAAAAACCCCTCGCTCCAACATAGGGGCGAGGGGTATCCTTCGCGGTACCACCCTACTTCTTTTTCGCCTCGCGGCGAAAAACTCTGCCGGTGACCATCATCACCTGCGTCTATAACGGGACCTCCCGTAACGGCCTACTCGCCACTTCAGCCGCTCCGCTCCAGGGCCATGTTCAACAGGAAACTCCGCCACCGGCTTTCACCTGCCCCGGCTCTCTGAAGGCGGGTCTGCCTGCCTACTCTTCCCTTCATCGCGTTTACGAGTTTACAAATACTATACTATGATATTCTCCATTATGTCAAGTATTATTCCGGCAAGTCAGAAATTTCGCATCTTTTATAGACTCCTCTTAGAATTCATGACCTTTGAAGGCATTTTGAGCCCTTGAGCAACCGATATGGTTGTACTTTGCAGGATAACCCTTACTCCTTTGGCAGCTCTGCCTTGGATTTGACCGACACGGCATATTCTGATGGGGTCATATCAGTGATCTTCTTAAAAACGTGGGAAAAATAATGGACCGAACTGAAACCCAGCCTTTCGGCAATCTCAGAAAAGTTGTAGTTCTCCTCCCTTATAAGCTCTTTAGCTCTTTCAATCTTCATTCGCCTGAAGTACTGTATAATGCCCGTCTGCATCCTATCCTTAAACAGGCTTTTTATTCTGGTACGGCTCAGGGAAAACTCCCTGCAAAAGTCATCTACGGTAAGATTTTTTTCGATATTCTGCTTCATAAAGCATATCATGCGATTTACCAGGTCATCCTCTGCTCGCCGCCTGGTCAAAGAGGAAATGCGCTCCTGCTTCTTTATGGCCGTATTGTTCCTTATAAGCGTTATAAGCAGCAGCTCCAGATATATTTTTATAAGCTGCTGTGCACCAAACAGCTCATCCGGCCTCTTGTCCTTGACTGTGATGAATTCATTGAGCCTTTTATTAAAACAGTGGGTGCGCTCCCTTATCAGATTGGCAAGTATGTTTTTCTCCTCTTCCCCTGCCTTGAGTATCTTGTTCTCAAAAAACTTCATGGCAGGGCTGTTGCACACAAATGACACCACTATAAGGTTGGGGGCAATCTTGCCATTTGCCCATACGCTGTGGAATTCATTGGGCTTGTGAAATATCATTTCCCCCTGCTGCAGCTGATACCCTTCGGTATCGGCCATGACCTCAACCTGGCCCTTGTCCACATAAAGAAACTCCCAGAAATCATGGCTTTCCCCCTGAAACACGAAGTCCTTTGCGTACTCAAAATAAAACAGGCTTACGATCTCGTTTATCTCTATAACGCTGTCCAGGGGTATTTTGGGGTACTCTACCCTTCTATTCACAGACAAGGCAACGTATTCCCCTTTCCGAGCAAGAGTGTCCGATATTATAAAAAAAGAGTCTTTTTATGCAAAGAAAAAGAACCTGTTTCGATATATAATCAAAGACGTGTAAACCATTTAAGTCATACAGAAATCGATTTTCATAGTCTATATAAATTTTAACAAATTCCTGTCATCAAATCAATAAAAGAGGGGAGGTCAAGAGCAATATGAAAAAGGGTATCAACATCTGGTCTTTTAAAAAAGGCATGACGGTGGCCGAATGCATGGCCATGGCCAAAGATGCGGGGTTTGATGGTATCGAGCTCAGCTTGGATGAGGAAGGCGAAATTAGTTTAAACAGCTCTGAAAAGGATATCTTGCGGATCAAAAAGATGGCCGAGGACACCGGCATCGAAATAGCCAGCCTGGCAACCGGCCTATACTGGACATATCCCGTCACCAGCTCAGACCCCAAAATCAGGCAAAAATCCAAAGACATAGTGAAAAAACAGCTTGAGACAGCGGCTCTGCTTGGAACAGATGGCATCCTGGTGGTGCCGGGTATGGTAGCGGGGCTTTCGCCCGACAGCCAGGTGGTACAATACGACGTGGCCTATGAGCGCGCGCTGGAAGCCTTTATGCAGCTTAAAGAAGAGGCAGAGGCCATTAAAGTCAGCATATGCCTAGAAAACGTGTGGAACAAATTCCTGCTGTCCCCCTTGGAGATGAGGGACTTCATTGACAAGATCAACAGCCCATACGTAGGGGTTTATCTGGACGTGGGCAACGTCATATACACGGGGTATCCCGAACACTGGATAAGGATTCTGGGCAAACGCATTAAAAAAGTGCATTTCAAGGATTTCAGAAGAAAGGTTGGCACCCTGGAAGGATTTGTGGACCTCCTGGCCGGAGACGTAAACTTCCCTGAGGTAATGCAGGCCTTCAAAGAAGTAGGCTACGACGATTACGTCACAGCCGAAATGATACCGAATTATACTCATTACACCAATCAGATAATATATAATACTTCCAAGTCTATGGACAGGATTTTAGGAAGATAAAAACAAAAGGGGGAGATACATATGGTGAAGGTAGGACTTATAGGTATAGGCTTTATGGGTAGAGGCCATTTGGATAACTATATAAGGCTTGAAGCTGAAGGTTTTCCGGTCAAGCTGGTGGCCATATGCGATATAGACAAGGACAAATTCGAAAACAAATTCTTGCCTGGTAACATCAATGTAGGCAATAAGAAGTACGATTTTTCAAAGTACAACCTCTACACAGACATAGACGAAATGCTGGAAAATGAAGATCTGGATTATGTGGATATCACGCTGCCCACCTACCTGCACGCCGAAGCAGCCATAAAGGCCCTTAACAAGGGCATGCATGTGCTGTGCGAAAAGCCCATGGCTCTCACCGTGGATGAATGCAAGGCCATGATAGAGGCTGCCGAGAAGAACAACAGAAAGCTTATGATCGCCCAATGCCTGCGTTTCTGGCCAGAGTATGAATACCTAAAAGAGTGCGTGGAGACCAACAGGTTTGGAAAGGTGTTGGCTGGGTATTTCTTCCGCGGTGGCGGGACTCCGAAGTGGTCATATCAGAACTGGTTGTTACAGAAAGATAAGAGCGGGGGAGCAATTCTGGACCAGCACATCCATGACGTAGACATGATAAACTGGCTGTTTGGCACGCCCAAGGCGGTTTCCACAATAGCCAAGAACGTCATCCCAGGCAGCGGGTATGACATCGTGTCCACTCGATACATCTATGAAGACGGCAAGGTGATAACGGCTGAAGACGACTGGGTACTAAACGGCGAGTATGGCTTCAGCATGCTGTACAGGGTAAACTTCGAAAAGGGCAACGTGGTATATGAAAAAGGCACCCTCAAAGTCAATCCCAACGACGGCAAATCCTTCACGCCCGACCTGCCAAAGGAAAACGGATACTATCGTGAGATAAAGTACTTTATAAACGCGCTGATCAACGATACCCCCATCGATGTGGCCTCGCCATATAGCACCATGGAAACCATACGCATCGCCCAAGCTGAAATAGAATCAGCCGATAACGGCGGCAAATTTGTCGAGCTGTAAATTAGCAAATTAGCCACTGTAAGATTTAACTTTGCTATGAATCTACGCCTGTGGACACCAGAAACGACAATTTCAATACAACGCCGGTGGATGAAGCAGGAATTCAGTAATTAAATGTTGTTTACACTCTTATTAAAGCCTTTATAACAGTAGTACAAAAATTGGCCTATCCTAAATAAAGGAGTGAAAACGATGTATAATCTGGACATAGGGGTAATTATCTCCCTAGAAAAATTGCTTCAAAATGGGATACAAGAGCTAGAGGAGCTGGGCCTTGATACATGTCAGGTAAATGCATGGAATACCGATATACTGACGGAAGAAAATGCAAACAGATTAAAGGAAATTGTGGGGAACAAGGTTAAGATATCCAGCGTTTGGGTGGGATGGCCGGGCCCAAAGGTGTGGAACTTCATTGACGGCCCCTCCACTCTGGGGCTGGTACCAAAAGAATACAGGTATGTTAGGATGGAAGCCTTGAAGCGTGGAGCGGATTTTGCAAAAATGCTCGGGGTAAACGACGTTGTCACCCACGTAGGATTCATCCCCGAAAACCCGTCCACAACGGAGTACCACGAAACCGTGATTGCAGTGAGAGAAGTGGCCTCGTACTGCAAGAGCCTCAACATATATTTCAACTTTGAAACAGGGCAAGAGACCCCTATTACCCTGGTTCGGACGATAGAGGATGTGGGCCTGGACAACCTGGGGATAAACCTTGACCCGGCCAATTTGCTGCTTTACGGCAAGGCCAACCCGGTAGACGCTGTGGACATATTTAAAGGCCTCATAAGAGGCGTACACGTAAAAGACGGCAGGTATCCGACCGACGGCAAGCACCTGGGCAAGGAAACGCCGGTAGGAGAAGGGCTGGTCAACTTCCCGCTATTGATAGACAGCCTTGTAAAGTATAACTACAAAGGGCCGTTGATCATAGAGAGAGAAATATCAGGCCCTAAGCAGAAGGAAGACATACTCAAAGCAAAGAATATGCTAATTGAAATCTTAAGCAAATATTGAAAATCTCGATTCAAGACAAACAATGAGGTGCAACATTAAGAGGGCTATGCTCAAATCAGCATAGCCCTTTCAATTTAATTCACCATACCGTCTACCCAGGTCCTCTATCCCATATTTTTCTTTATAAAAATTCACTGCCGCAGTGACCGATATTTTTGAATGCTTTAAAATACTCTCCAGGCTCTCTTCAACACAAAAATCCCTTAAAGCCCTCTGAAACGCCCTGGCCATATGGGGATATGTATTGAACAACGTCCCATCGAAATCCCAAATGAAGTGCTTGAACATGGAAAACGACCTCACGCCGTTTCCAAAACCCTTATGACCCCTTCACGGTACACTGGGATGGTGGGCAACAGGTTTAGCTGAATACAGTAATCCACATCGGATTCAAAACCCGCCCTCACTAAATTTCTGTAATGATATGTACGCTCTAGCACCTTTCTGAGGTTTTGCTTATGGGTAGAATACATTTGCAGGCACACCAAACCCAAATCATCCATCTCCAAGGGTTTTCCCATATTTTGAAGCGCATCAATCATTGCACCTACGGCCAAAATATCATCCAACGAAAACTTCCCTTCAGTACCTGCGCATATGAAGGCCACGTCTTCATCCCGTTGTCCAATATATTGAGCTACAGCTCCAACGTTTAAAAATCCCCCAATGATAACTTCCTTTGCCTCACTGGCTTTTCTTATAGCCCTGGTACCGTTGGTGGTGGTCATAAGTACAGTACGACCCTCCACTACATCGCGGGTATACTCATATGGAGAATTTGAAAGATCGAACCCCTCTATCTTCTGGGCGTTTCTTTCCCCGCCTAAGAGGAAAGCACCTCTTTCATAATTCTTTGAGAGGTTTATGGCTTCTTCAATATCAATCAATGGAATAACTTCCCTGCAGCCATTATGTAAAGCAGTAATAATGGTACTGCTGGCGCGAAGTACGTCAATGACGACAGCCACGCGTTCCTTAAGCTCTTTTTCCTGTACATTGCTCGGTAATGCATAAACGTCTATCTTCATGATAACCCTTGATGCCCTCCGATCAAAATTGGATTATAATGCAACCTTATGAATTGATTTTAAAGCCAAAACACCCTCTTTGTCAACTTCAATTCAGGCAATCTCATAAAACCTAAATCGACATTATCTACCAAATACTATGCTACAAACCCCCACAGATGCGATAAGCCCCACCATCTCGGCCAACAGCGCAGCCCACAGAGTATATCGAATCCTTTTTATGCCAACAGCTCCAAAGTAAATCGATAGAGTATAGAATATCGTTTCGGTAGAACCCATAACTGTAGAGGCCACGCGACCGATAAACGAGTCGGGTCCATAAACCTTAAAGAGTTCAGCCAATATCCCCGTTGAAGCAATGCCCGACATAGGACGCATGATTACAAGTGGGAGTATCTGCGCTGGAATGCCCAAAAACTCAGTAACAGGGCTTATAACGCTTATAAGAATATCCATGGCCCCAGAGGCTCTGAAGATGCTAATGGCCACGAACATAGCAACCATATACGGCAGCACCTTGACCGCAGTGACAAACCCCTCTTTTGCCCCTTCGACAAACGAATCATATACGCTTACGCCGTTTAAATGCCCATATACTAACACAACAAAGATAAAGGCAGGGATCGCAAAAGAAGATATTATATCTATAATGTCCGCCATATTATATTTGCACCCTCGCTTTAGTAATACCTCTGTAATATCTTCGCCGCTATAATACCAGCAGCTGTTGAACAGACGGTGGCTATAAATACAGTACCAATAATTTCCGTTGGATTGCTAGAGCCGGCCGTACTGCGCAGGGCCACCACCGTAGCGGGAATCAGCTGTACAGACGAGGTGTTTATAACCAAAAACATGCACATGGCATCGGTAGCCCTATCCTTATGGGGATTTAACTCCTGCAGCTCCCTCATGGCCTTTATCCCCAATGGGGTAGCCGCATTGCCCAGCCCCAGCATATTGGCGATTATATTCATGGTTATCGCTCCTATGGCTGGATGCCTGGCCGGTATATCGGTAAATAAAAACCGCATTACACCCTGCATCTTCTGAGAAACCTTCTTGACCAATCCTGCCTCCTCCGCTACCTTCATCAGCCCCAACCACAACGCATAAACGCCTATCAATCCAAAACATAGCTCCACCGCATATTTGGCATTGTCCAGAGCCGCCTGTGTCACCGCCTCTATCTTTCCATTAAAGGCAGCAACTACCAGCCCAATTAATATCAACAGTATCCATACGATATTGACCATAGGCCTCACCTTTTCAGCAGCTTTTTTCTTTATGCATATGATATTGCTTTCAACAATAGAACACATGCATAAATTAATTATATTTTTTATATTTTTTACAAACAGCCTATTGACTTTTATTGGTATTATTGGTAATATAAATTACGTGATTGGTGTCGAATTTTGTTAGGGGAGGAGGGGACAGCGTGAAATCGACAGGCATTGTAAGGAAAGTGGATGAGCTAGGAAGGGTTGTAATTCCTATTGAACTTCGTCGAACCCTTGGCATTGATAAGAAAGACGCCTTGGAGATTTACGTAGACGATGAACACATCATATTGAAGAAATACGAGCCTGCATGCATATTCTGCGATAATGCGAAAGATATTCAGACCTACAAGGGCAAGAACATATGCAAAGAGTGCCTGGCAGAGCTGCGCAAACTGTCCGAGTGATGCCTCACCAACCCCCAGGCACTGTCTTTTTTCTTCGGTTGTAAACAAAGTTTCAGATAGATTCGATTCAACCAACAATTATTTAAATATTGATAGAGTGTTTGTACACCTCGCTTTTCGGTAAACCACGAGCTTTGGCCACCTGCTTTACAGCTTCCTTTTTGTCAAAACCTTGAGCCATATATTGCCTTATGTGGTCTTCTATGGAGATATCCCATGTGTGGTTCTGTATATCCTGCTGTGCGCATCCTTCTAAAATGAGCACAATCTCACCTTTGGGAGGGTGCTCTTTAAAATGCCGCAGCATTTGCTCAAGATCTAAAATAATGACCTCTTCATGCACCTTTGTCAGTTCACGAACCACCGCAATCCTTCTGTTACCCAGCTTGTCAAGCATATCCTCCAGCGTGGCGACTAATCTGTGCGGCGCCTCGTATAAAACAACAGTACGCTGCTCGCTCTTCAACTCTTCCAGCCTTGCTTCCCTTTCCTTCTTCTCTCGGGGGAGAAATCCTTCAAAAACAAAACGGCTGGTGTTCATCCCAGACAACACCAACGCCGAAATGCATGCCGTGGGGCCAGGCAATACCGTAACGGGGATGCCATTCTGCCTCGCCAGGCTGATTAGCGGCACCCCTGGGTCCGATATACCTGGCATACCCGAGTCGGATACCAGGGCTACGTTATGGCCTTGCATAAGTAGCTCGATTATCTTCTGACCACGCTCCCGCTGATTGTGTTCATGGTAGCTTATGAGCGGCTTTGAAATCCCATAGTGGTTTAAAAGCTTCAGGGTGTGTCTGGTATCCTCAGCAGCGATATAATCCACTTCCTTAAGGATGCGCAGTACCCTCAAGGTTATATCCTCTAAATTCCCTATTGGCGTCGCGCAGACATAAAGAGTCCCTCTTGCCGGCAAAACCATCGCCCCTTAAATTCTTATACAAAGTTGTCACTCTTCCAGTGCTCTAATTGCCTTAACTGCAAGCTCCATCTCCTGTTTGCCCGAAAAAGCTCCCATCTTAAAATAGCGAACTATTCCTTCCTTGTCAATAATATAATTGGCAGGTACTACGCTTCGATAATAGATCTTCCAAGCCTCGTCATCCCTATCCAGGAGTACAGGAAAAGTATAGCCATGCTCCTGTATAAAACTTCTGACCTTCTTTTCGGCGGCCTTGTCGTCTGTCCCGCCCCGAAGCTCCACAGAAGTGGAGCTGACTGCCAAAACAACTACATCCTCATCCTTGTATTCCTCGTAAAATTCTTCCATGTGAGGCATCTCGGCCCGACAGGGAGGACACCAGGTAGCCCAAAAATTGAGAAATATTATTTTGCCTTTATAATCCGACAGCTTAACCTTGTTTCCATTTAAGTCTTCAGCCTCAAAGTCTTCCATGGGCTTGTTGATCTCATAAAAATAGTATTTGTTCTTCAAGATATCCTGAGGCGACGCCCCATCATCGCCATTATTCTGTGAAGGTTTAGCGGCATTCTCATCTTGGGACTCAGCCGCCTGATCTTGTGGCGTTTCCCGAGGTGTGTCTTTCGATACAGCACACCCGCTTACAAACAGCCCTAGCACCAGCAAAAGGGTGAAGATTTTAATAATCCTGCTCATGGATTTCAAATCATCCTTTCATGCAATGATTTTTTATTATGCACCTAAAAAGGCCAATCTATTGAAAAATATCAATAACCCTATAATGATGAGGAGCCCACCACTGACCCACCGAATTGCGTCCATATACTTGTATAGCTTTTTAATGGGATTCCACAGCACTCGTATGCCCACTGCCAACGCCATAAAAGGCAACCCCAGCCCTAAACTGTATACCGCCAATAGCCCCATTCCCCCAGCAACAGTACGGGCCTGACTGGCCATTAAGAGCACCGAAGCAAGCATTGGACCCACGCAGGGTGTCCACCCAAATCCAAACCCCATCCCCATAATTACAGAGGCAATAAAACCTGTTCCATTAACGTTGACCTTAAACCTTTTCTCGTAATTTAAAAAGGGAACAGGAATGAGCCCTGTATGAAACAACCCAAAAAGTATGATTAGCACTCCGCTTATCTTTCGCATAACTTCTCGGTGTTTTACTAAAAACCTCCCAAAGGAGCTTGCCGCAGCACCCATGCTGACAAATACAAAAGAAAAACCTATTACAAATAAAAGAGCGTTTAACACCACAGTACGGTACGCTCTGGAGGATCCCTGCAACAGATTATCGACGCTCTGACCTGTCAAATAAGCTAGATACACTGGAATAAGCGGTAAAACGCAGGGAGATAAGAAAGAGGCTACCCCTTCAACAAACACCATAAAAATAAAGGCCAAGTCTCCCACCGGCATTCCCCCTTATTTTTTATTAATACCCCCCTCTTTCAATTTAAAACATCATATTATCTTTATATTAAGATAATACTCATAACATTCTTATGTTTTTAAGTATAGCACGTTAACGCGTTTATTTACGATGTGTGTAGCTTTTTTAACAAATTTTAAAATTTCACAATCTCATATTGACTTATAAAATAATTTGTAGAATAATGTTAGATGCTAAACAATAAGCTCAATGGGGGTATTTCAATGAAAAAGTTCTTCATAACCGCATTGTCCATATTGCTCATCTTTCTAATAGCCTCAGCTACTTATATCTATATACTACTTGATCAAATTGAAAATAATTCTGAAGATAATTCTCTAGTAGACTCTTTGGATTCATCAAATTCTTCGAATTCATCAAATCCTCCAAAGAAATTGACCCCTGAAGATTTAGGAATCTCTGAAACGGCTCCCAAAGCAAGCGAAACCGGGGTGACCAATATACTTTTGTTTGGACTGGACTCGCGAACCGAAAACCACATATCGCGGTCAGATACAATAATAATTAC
Organism: Caldicoprobacter faecalis; assembly: GCF_900115765.1. Taxonomy (NCBI): domain Bacteria; kingdom Bacillati; phylum Bacillota; class Clostridia; order Caldicoprobacterales; family Caldicoprobacteraceae; genus Caldicoprobacter; species Caldicoprobacter faecalis. The sequence goes on from NZ_FOXR01000013.1 coordinate 55,466, forward strand.
AACCATCGACAAGAAAAACCAGGTCATCAAACTCACTTCCTTGATGCGCGATATGTACGTACCCATCCCCGGCAGAAATAAAAACAGGATAAACACAGCTTACATCTTTGGCGGCCCTACCCTCGCCATTAAAACGGTAAATACAAACTTTGACCTTGATATACGCTATTATGTTACGGTAGACTTTTTTGGCTTAGAAAGAATCATTGACCAGGTAGGTGGGATAACGATAGATGTCAAAAAGCAAGAAATTCCCCACATTAACTCCTGCATAGCAGAGCTCAATAGTTTAAACAAAAACACCAAGCCTGTACCTCTACTCACGGAGCCCGGGCTACAGACGTTGAACGGCAGGCAAGCGGTAGCATACGCTCGCATACGAAACGTGGGAAATGCCGATTTTGAGAGGACCGAAAGGCAAAGACGGGTACTAGTAGAATTGTTCAAAAAAGTAAAAACCCTCAACCCTCTAAAGCTGCCCGGCCTGGTGAGCACCATATTGCCCTATGTGGAGACTAACCTGCCAAAGACGGAAATTTTGAGCTTAGGAATTTCAGTCCTAGGATTTAAGGACAAGGATATAATACAATACAGGATACCAGTGGACGGTACGTTTACTTCGCAGCGGATCAACGGGATGGCCGTGCTTGTACCTGATATAGAAAAGAACAAAGCCCTCCTCCACGATTTCATCTATGGGGACGACACAAATAGCGAAGTTGCTGGCAATGATGATATCAATGCCAGGCAATAAAGGCATTGATGTGGTCTATCTACTTAAAGCTCATTCAGTAGAATTTTTAATTACAAAACAGAGACCATGGCGAGAAAATCGTTTAACAGTGTAAATGCCGCAATAAAAGAAAGCGTGGGTTTAACTCCCACGCTTTCTTTTAAAACTTGGAAATGTTTCTTTTAAAATCCGAGGTAATCTCCAGAAACATATCCGGTCAACGTTCCATACCTGATCTTATACCAGGAACCCACCTTTTGGAGGATGGTCACTTGCGAATTCTTCTTTATAGCTCCAATCCTGGTATAGTTAGTCCCCGGCCCCGTCCTGACATTGAGCCATGTGGCCGTCACTACGGCTGTACTCGGCAAGCTCCTATCATCCTCTCCGCGGGAAGGTATAGCATTTGAAACCTTCACATAAGCGCTATGCACGTATCCTGTCGTACCGCCAAATTTTATTTTATACCATACGCCAGTCTGTCCCAAAATGGTCACCTGGCTATTGCGATACAAAAGCCCGATCTTGCTGTAGTTTGTTCCCGGACCAGACCGCACATTCAGTCCGGTAGCGGTAACAATTCCAACAAAGGTCTGCTCTTCTCCTTTAGAAGGTGAATCGTTAGAAGTCAGCCTTATATAGTCCCCATGTACGTATCCAACTGTGCCGCCATATTTAATCTTGTACCAAGCCCCTACCTTCTCCAAAATATCTACTTTTGCGTTTCTAGCAAGCTTCCCAATCACGCTGAAACCCATACCTGCACCTGAACGAACATTGAGAACGCTTGCCGTCACTGTTCCTTGCGCTATCACATTGCCATTGTTACCGCTAGGCGGTTGGCTGCTGCCTCCACTGGGCGGTTGAACGCTGGCACTTTCTAGCCTTATATAATCGCCGTATACATAACCTGTTAAGCCATTGTACTCTATCTTATACCACTCCCCAACTTTTTCTAACACAACTAACCTGGTACCTTTAATTACCAGACCTATCCTATGGTTTCTCGTGCTGGGGCCGCTCCGCACATTCAACGCACTGGCAGTCACAACAGCATATTTCCTCTCCTTGTTTGGAGGTACAGGCGGATCGACTGGCGGCAACTGTCCCTGGTTGCCCCCTGAAGAAGAGCCTGGTGGCTTTTGCCCTCCTTCTAATACAACGTAATCGCTATGGACATATCCCTGCAGGTTACCCGTTTTTATCTCGTACCATTCCCCCACTTCTCGCAATATTTGTACACGGGCATTTGGCCCCAATCCTCCAATACGCTTGTATTGGATACCCGGCCCTTGTCTGACATTCAGCGAAGTAGTCACCTTTACAATGCCGTAAACGGGTTGAGGCTGGCCACTGCCACCGCTGGGCGGCTGTGGATCCTGCTTATCATCCCCTCTTGACGGCATATCTGTGAGAGCAGGCGGAGAAATGTTGAGAGCCTCTATGACCGCACCAGGATAGTAGAAATTTAAGATATCTGTGTATTTGGCTCCTTGCTCAGCCATTGTTTTAGCTCCCCATTGGCTCATGCCAACGCCGTGACCAAATCCCTGCCCTACGATTACGTAATATTCCTGTCCAGGAACTCCAACATTTTGCAATTCAAGGCCTGTTATGTATAAGCTCCTCATTACACTGGCTCCTATAGCAAAGCGCATATTTTGGGCTGGCATTTTCACTTCCGCGGTATTGAGCTTTATCTTCCCTTGATCATCCATCACATAACCGTTCGCGCCTCTCATGTAAAAGGAAAGCTTAAAATAAGCCTCTCTCTTTCTCTTGCCTGCCGTCTCTCCCTCGAACCGCATCTCATCAATGCTGACAATTTTGACATCCAGAGCGCCGGTATTCTTCTTAATTTCTTCCTTCAATTTCTCTATAAAGTTTTTATAGCTGCCGGCATCCTTTTCGATTACAGAACTCCACCAGCTATCGGGGTTGGCGAAGTCCTTCCCTGTCACATCAATTTGTGTCTTATGTATAGTAAACTTCCATTTAAACTTCCATTCATTTGGAGGCTCTTTAAGTACAGGATCATACGGATCCTCTTTGGCAGAAAGTGGCTTAAATCCCTTTGGCACACCTGAAAAGACCTCATAGCCTGCTTCTACCCAACCTCCATTGCTGGACGAGTAAAAGGTTGGCACGAAACCCCCGTTATATTTCAGCACCATTTTTGCGGTCTCATCCACTGCCCTTTTACAATTTCCATAGCTGGGATTATACCCTTTATATACCTGGTCAGCCTCAGTATCAACCACATCATAGGCCGCCGAGGCAGGTTTTTTGCATCGCACAGCATATGTACGGGCAGCTACTGCCTGAGCCTTCAGGGCTTCCAAAGGCCACCCGTTGTTCATCTCGTAAGGCAATACTCCATACAAATACGTCTCAAGATACACATGGTTGGTAAGCCTGATATACCCTCCCTCCAGGCTCACCACCATATCGCCCTTGTAATTTGTCCATCCGTATGAGGGGTGGAGCACGCACAGTACATCAGAATCACCACCTTTGTGCTGCTTAAAAGTAAACTTGTTACCCAATGTGTAAACTGCACTCCCACCTTTAAGTATTAGCTTCCCATCCTGTATGCTTATCTCGTACTCTCTTCCCCTCTCAAGATAAATGTCCTTATTTTCGGGTATGCTATAGTTCCCATTCACTTTAACCTTTACATTGACAGGATTCCCCATGGAAGCCAACCGCACGCGAATAATGCTGTAATCAGTATCCCCCTGGGCCACAGGTATGGTCCCTATAAAGAAGAATCCTACAGCTAGTCCAACCAGCAGCGCCAAAATTCTACGACACACAGCTACATCACTCCCAGAAATTTATAGTTTTACGTCTTTACCCACCCATATATAGATAAATATTCGGCATAAATTGTCAAATTCCTGCCAGCAGGTAAAATTTATTGCAATGAAAAAAGAACCCAATCTGAAACGATCAGGTTCTTTTTCATTGCATTCTTCATTATTCAAGCTGAGGAGCGCCCACAGGGCAAACATCAGCGCATGCGCCGCACTCTATGCAAGCGTCCGGATCTATAACGTAGATGTCATCACCCTCGGAGATGGCATCCACCGGACACTCGGACTGGCAGGCACCGCATGCAATGCATTCCTCAGTAATCTTGTACGCCATCTACCCTCACCTCCTTACATTGAAACCCCGCAAAAAACACCTCTTCTATTCTATCACCAATACCCAAAATTGCAAAGATTTTTTTCACTCATCCATCAGTGACCTTATCTCCTCATCCATCCCGTTTAAATCATCCTGCATATCATCTGCTTCTTCCAGGACCTCTTCGCCTTGGTCCTTGTCTATCAACTCCACCTCATCGGGAGAGTATTCTTTGACCGCTACAGTACCATCCTCCTGAACCAACTTTACCTTGACTTTCTCAAATAGTACATTTATATCCACCACAATGCCTTTGCCATCAGGCGTTAATACTTCCTTGTTTACCTTTGGCATGCGCTTTAACACATCCTCATAAAAATCCTGTTCGAATTTCAGGCAACACATGAGTCGACCGCATACGCCCGATATTTTGGCCGGATTAAGCGATAGTTTCTGCTCCTTTGCCATTCGGATGGATACGGGCTGAAAATCCCCCAGGAAAGTACAACAGCACATATTTCTACCACAGGGGCCCAGTCCTCCTATCATCTTGGCTTCATCGCGTACGCCAATCTGCCTGAGCTCAATCCTGGTTCTAAATATGGCTGCCAAATCCCTCACCAGCTCACGGAAATCTACCCTTCCTTCAGCAGTAAAGTAGAATATAAGCTTGTTATTATCGAAGGTGTATTCCACGCCCACCAGCTTCATGGGCAGCTTGTGCTTAGCAATCTCCCTCAAGCATATTTCAAAAGCCTTGCTTTCCTTCTCCTTGTTCTCTTTTACCTTCAATTCATCCTCTTCCGTAGCCTTTCTAATAACCTTTTTAAGAGGAGGAACTATATCCTCCTCTGGGACCTCCTTTGGAGGCACCACTATCTCGCCATATTCTATCCCACGGGCAGTCTCCACTATCACGTGGTCTCCCGGTTTAAGCTCTATGTCATTGGGGTCAAAGTAGTATATTTTACCTGCTCTTTTGAATCTGACCCCTACTACTGTTTGTATAAAAATCACCTCCTCACATGCCGAGCAGCAAATTCTCTATGGTCAACTGATAGTTGGCATTTCCTTTAAGCATCCTTCGAGTGCGTTCTATACTCTCAATAATACTCCTTATACGCCTAATTGTAAATAAGGAGGCCTGTTTTTCTATTAAAGGTAGCTTATCTATATTTATGACCAGCGCAGGATCGCCGATCTCTTTATATACCAGTATATCTCTGAACCATATAACCAACATGTCCAATATTTCATCAATCCTATCCTTATACTGGTTAAAAAGTTCCCACTGCGCCATCTTATCTATATCGTTATAGCCAAAAATTTCCTCCAAAAATTTAAAAACGTCGCTCCGCATCTCATTGAACTCCTGTGAGCCTGCCAGCTGCAACCCTTTACCCGGAATCCCATCAGAAAGCCCAGCAAACAGCATAGCCCTCTCCTTGGGCATATCAAAGTGCCTCATTATGATAGTACATACCTCTTCTCTGGTAAGCCTCTGCATGCGGAATACCTGACAGCGCGACAGGATCGTGGGCAACAGCTCACTGGACTTCTCTGCAAGCAAAATAATGGTGGCAAAAGAGGGGGGCTCTTCCAGCGTCTTTAAAAAGGCATTCTGGGCCTGCACAGTCATAGCATGTGCATCCTCGATTATATAAACCTTGCGGCTGGACTCGTAGGGTTTAAGATTTATATCATCCAATATGCTCCTTATTTGCTCCACGCCTATGCTGGATTTATCCCCTTTTTGAACCCGATATACGTCGGGATGATTTCCCGAATTGAATTGCCTGCATGAACGGCACAAATCACAAGGCCTATGTCCTTGTGATTTGCACATAATGCCGCGGGCAAATATATCAGTTATGGTCCTTTTACCTATCCCTTCCGGGCCAACAAACAGATAAGCATGGCCTATTCGCTGGCTTTCAATGATCTGTTTTAACCTCTTGACTATAAAGGATTGGCCTATTACGTCCAAAAAGTTCATGGTCTATCCAAACCCTTCAATAGAATAAATCTATCAGCAGTCCTCGAATATCATCTACCAGAGACAATATCTTAAGCTTATCCCTGTCTGAGTGAAGCACTTGCTTTACTAGCTCCTCCAATTTTTGATTGACTTTGTTTACCACAGCATATACCTCATGCCTGCCCTGGCTATTGAAGTAGTCATGCTTTGTGAATTGGTACATATTGCTCACAACCGTGGACAAAAACCGCGACACCAGCTTCCTGTAGCGAATAACCTCAGCCAGAGTAAGATGCTTGATCAGCTTTTCCTCTTGTAACTTGATCTCTTCCATAAGCAACAACAGCTCTTGCTCTATCAGCCTTTCTTGAGTATCGCGCATTACACCGCTGAAACTCTTGCTGTGTACTTCATCCGGATAAACCTCTTTCCTCATCAAGCTGTTCAAGCCCATCTCCTTGTCTCTGACCACAGCATCCCTTATTCTCATAACTACCCGTATCTCCTTGAAACATCATTTACCAAGTTAAATTTTCTTAAACTCCTCTACGTCCAAGACAAAAACCGTGGCTCCACCTACCGTCACTTCAATGGGATAGGGTACATACACCCCTGTCGTACCCGCTACAGGTGAAGGCGAAGTGGCTATCTGTTTCCTGCTCTTGCACACCTTTTCAATAAGCGACAGGGCCAACGGGACCCTCTCTTTCTCGGTACCAATTAGCAAAGTGGTGTTTCCAGCCCTCAAAAAACCACCTGTAGTAGCCAGCTTGGTGACCCCAAACCCTTCATTCATCAAGGTAGAGATCAGCTTTTGGGCATCCTCATCCTGCACCACAGCAATGATAAGCTTCACTGCTCAACCCCCCTTCTTTGATTTTGCTTACCTATATTATATCCTATTTTTTACATGATAGCAAATATTCTACTAACCTTCGGACCTGTTCAAAGACTTCGTCAATACTCCTTGAGGCATCTACCTCTTTGATGCGCTCCGGATACTTCTTCTGCAAAGCAAGAAAACCCTGATACACACGTCGGTGAAATTCCAACTCTTCGCTTTCCAGTCGATCCAACTCTTCCGACCTTATACGGCCTCTTGCTAAAGCATCCTCCGGCCGAATGTTCAAAAAAAGCGTCAAATCAGGGACAATGCCTCCAAGCGCATATCTGTTTACCGCCTCTACCACATCCATACCCAGCCCTCTTCCAAATCCCTGGTATGCTACGCTGGAATCGACAAACCTGTCGCACAATACCATCTTTCCCTCATTAAGGGCGGGTTTTATAACCTGCCTTACATGCTGAGCACGGGATGCTGCATACAGGTACATCTCAGTTACGGCATCCATGTCTTTATAGTTGCGGTTGAGCAGAATCTTGCGTATTTCCTCTCCTACAGGCGTTCCGCCTGGTTCACGGGTCACCAGCACGTCATAGCCTCTTTGCCGCAAATGCCGCTCCAAAAGCTTAACCTGTGTCGTTTTCCCTGCCCCATCCGGCCCTTCAAAGGTAATAAAAATACCTGCCATATCCATCTTATCTCCTCACGCTATTCACTGACAACTGGAACCAATGCATCTTCTACAAGTCCAAAAAGAGTGCCTCCATAGCGCTGTATATCCAAAAGCTCATCTATACCCGCTTTATCGATCAATTCTCCGGGACAAAAACGAGGAATACCGGGTGGATAAGCGCCTATAACTCCAGCACATATCCTTCCCACGCTTTTTTCTATAGGTACGTTTTCTATTATACTATAAAAAGCTTCTCTAGGCGACAGCATTTGCTGTGGTATTTCCCCGGAAATTGACATCTTATTATACTTATACGCGGCGCTTGGTCCAAACCTGTGTGCTGGCAACTTCTTTGCCAGACTGGTCAGCGCTTCAATCAGAACATTAAAAGCTGTTCTGTTATCGGCCACGCTGCATATAAGCACTAAGCGGTATATGTCGCTCATCTCAACTTGTACACCAGCCTCTCTCAAGAGCCGCTCAGCCTGATAGCCCGTAATTCCAAGAGGACGGACATCTAATACCAACCGTGTAGGGTCCAGTGCCGCTACCTCTTCGCCCTTGTCATAATCGTCTATGGTTAAAAGCCCTATATGGCCCCGCAACCGCGTCTTTACCTTATGGATTTCATGCATCAACCTCTCAATTAGAGCCTTACCTTCAGCTTCCATAAGGGCCCGGGCCCAATCAAGTGAGGCCATTATCAAATAGGAAGGGCTGCTGGTCTGTAGCATGGCTATAACCTGAGCTGCTCGGTTGGCATCAACTCGCGGCCCCCTTACATGAAAATATGCCCCCTGGGTCAAAGCCGGCAGCGTCTTATGAGCACTTTGCACCCACATATCAGCCCCCAGCTGACCAGCTGAGGGAGGCAGATCGGGATGAAAGATGAAATGGGCACCATGAGCCTCATCCACCAGCAACAGCTTTTCCCTGTCGTGGACAACCTTTTCTATCTGCTCCAAATGGCTGCACATGCCGTAATAATTGGGATGTACCACCAGCACTCCTACAGCATCTGGGTTCTCATCCAAAGCCCTTTCCACATCTTGTACCAATATTTGAGTGGCCATAGAGTTTTCCTGGTCATATCGCGGTTGGATATATACAGGTTTGACGTCGGCCAGTATCATAGCCGACCACACCGACCTGTGGCTATTTCTGGGAACGATCAGCTTATCTCCAGGCTTACAGGCAGCCATTACCATGGCCTGAATCCCTGCCGTTGAGCCATTTACCATGAAAAAAGTATGGTGAGCACCGAATGCTTTAGCCGCCAGCATTTGAGCCTGGGCAATTACGCCGACAGGACAATATAGGTTGTCCATCCCGGGTATCTCAGTCACATCCATAGCCGCCAGGTTATCTAAAAACGCCCTTGGAAAAGCCTTACCACCCTTGTGCCCCGGCATATGAAATCGAACCGTACCCTGCTTTGCATACTCCATAAGAGCTTTCACTAAAGGAGCATTGTTTACATCCATTTTAAAGGGTTTTCGCTCCTCTCCGCATTTCAATTTGAATGGCTCTCTACCCGTAAAATGCTGGCCACCTCTTCTACCATATCAAACTTCTTTATTTCTTCCAGTGCAAGGTCAAGCCGCTTCCTGTCCACTTTGTGAGTGATAAGCACCAATGGTACCACTCGCTCGTCTTTGCCCCGCTGGACCACCGAAGCAATACTTACACCATAATTTCCTAAAACTGTCGAAATCTTCCCCAGTACACCCGGCCTATCCACTACTTCGAGGCGGATATAATACTCTCCTTCTCCTTCGCCATTGATCTGCAATTTTTCCCTGGCATTTCTGTACATGTATGGCGTTGTACTCCCTGACATCATTGTAGACGCTACATCCATTATATCGCTCACTACGGCGCTACCGGTTGGCAGTGACCCAGCTCCTTTGCCATACATCATAAGCTCCCCTACCGCATCACCTTTAACGAACAAAGCATTGAACTCGTCATTGACAGCGGCTAGAGGATGAGTATTGGGTACCAGTGCCGGATGTACGTGCAGGTCCAGCTTGCCGTCATGCTTTCTGGCAGCAGCCAAAAGCTTTATGGTGTAACCCAGCTGAGCCGCATACTGGATTTCCTTTTCGGAAATGCGGGTAATGCCTTCCCGGGGAATATCCTGTGGAGGAACCTGTACCCCAAAGGCGATAAATGCCAATATCGAAAGCTTAAACGCAGCATCCTCCCCTTCAACATCCGAAGAAGGATCAGCCTCTGCATATCCCTTTTCCTGCGCCAGCTTCAAAGCCGTGTTAAAATCCATACCGTACCTGGTCATCTGAGTGAGGATATAGTTTGTAGTTCCATTTATTATACCCACCACCGCTTCTATTTCATTGGCAGCAAGGCTCCTAGTAAGGGCTGCAATGATAGGAATTCCTCCTCCTACGCTTCCCTCAAACCTGAGCAGAACATTTCTTTCGTTGGCCAATTGTATCAGTTCCCTGCCATAAGATGCGATAACGGCCTTGTTGGCAGTAACCACGTGCTTCCCCATTTCAATGGCTTTTCTCATATATTCGTAAGCGGGATGCAGCCCGCCAATCAACTCAACGATAATCCGTATATCCTCATCAAGAAGGATATCATCAAAATTGGTAGTAAGCATATGAGGTGGCACATCTATATCACGCTTCTTTTGGACATCCCGCACCAAAACCTTTTTTACGTCGATGGGAACTCCAATGTATTCCTTTATCATATTCCGGTGCCTACGCAGTATTTTCCATACTCCCTTGCCTACATTCCCTAACCCTAAAACCGCAATTTTAATGCTGTTCACCGGTACTCCCTCCCGTTTGACATATTTTCATTATATTATGTACACAATCTTTAGGCTAGATTATAGCACGTGAAAATGATGGAGTAAATATAATTTTACAAAAGCCCGAAACAAAATCCTCATTTGAAAGAAAATATAAATAAGGCATAAAAAATAACAAGCCCTAAAAAGGACTTGTTATAATTTTGACTATCTCTATATAGTAGGTTTAAAGCCCGCATTTTTAAAGATCAGTTCAGACCAATTTAAACCTAAGCCAAAAAAGAAAATGGCTCCTCAGGTTGGATTCGAACCAACAACCCCTCGGTTAACAGCCGAGTGCTCTACCGTTGAGCTACTGAGGAACGCTTTAAAGAAGATCCCGGCAACGACCTACTCTCCCAGAGGGTCTCCCCTCTAGTACCATCGGCGCTGAAGGGCTTAACTTCTGTGTTCGGAATGGATACAGGTGTTTCC
>NZ_FOXR01000020.1:0-42074 GCF_900115765.1 Caldicoprobacter faecalis
GTCATTTCTTTTTGTGTCATGTTGAATATCTCCTCTCTCATGTATGACATTATATCAGAATAATTTCAATATGACATTATCACAGAATAACAACAAACGTTCGATTTTTTTATTGACATTAAAGCCGATCACTGTTAATATAATACTAGAAACACCGAATAATATCGTTAAATCTCGCAATAATGTATCCATTTTTGAGTTTCAGTGTCTAAACTGCCTGATCCTTTGATACAGCTTTCACAGTGGTTTGCATTGACTGACAGCAAGTGCTCACTGATAGCAAACGTTGGAGGAAATGGACAAAACGGAAATCCGGTTAGCTAGGGCCAATGGGGTTTAAACAGCCTAAAAAGCTACGCGAGAGGGAGGGATAAGGGATGCCTAAAGTTGGCATTGTAATGGGAAGCATATCCGATCTGGAAGTGGTAAAGGGCGCCAAAAAGGTTTTGGAAGGCTTTGGAGTGGAAGTGGAGATGCGGGTGCTTTCGGCTCACCGCACGCCCGTCGAAGCTGCCCGGTATGCTCAGGATGCAGAGAAAAATGGCATAGAAGTATTGATCGCCGCCGCCGGCAAAGCAGCGCACCTGCCGGGGGTTTTAGCGGCTTATACCACTCTACCGGTTATCGGTTTGCCCATCAAGTCTTCTACCCTCGATGGGTTAGATTCGCTACTGTCCATAGTGCAGATGCCATCGGGAGTGCCCGTGGCAACCGTGGCCATCAACGGGAGTGAGAATGCTGCTCTGCTGGCTGTGCAAATGCTGGCTTTGCGCTATAAGCACTTGGCAGATAAGCTAAGGGAGCATAAACAGCGTATGGCCCAGCAGGTGCTTGAGCAGGATAAAAAGCTTCAGGAGGAGGTTATATCATGAAAAAATTACAGCAGCTTTATGAAGGCAAGGCCAAAAAGGTGTATGCCACAGATGACCCCAACTATGTCATTGTAGAGTACAAGGATGATGCCACAGCTTTTAATGGCTTGAAGAGGGGCACTATTGCCGGCAAAGGCGTTGTCAACAACAAGGTGTCCAACCACCTGTTTCAGCTTCTTGAAAAGCACGGAATTCCCACCCATTATGTACAGGAGCTGAACGATAGAGAAACTTTAGTTAAAAAGGTTCAGATAATCCCTGTGGAGGTCATTGTGCGAAACATAGCTGCTGGCAGCTTGTCAAAGCGTTTGGGGATTCCCGAGGGTACAAGACTAAAGACCACCGTTCTTGAGTACTGCTATAAGAATGATGAACTGGGAGATCCAATGGTGAACGAGTATCACATCTATGCCATGGAACTGGCTACCAAAGAGGAGGTGGCCAGGATTGCCGATATGTCGCTTCGAGTAAATCAAATCCTGTCTGATTATCTGAAATACGTCAACGTGGAGCTCATCGATTTTAAGCTGGAGTTTGGGCGCTTCAACGGTGAAGTCATACTGGCCGATGAGATATCGCCCGACACCTGCCGCTTCTGGGATACCCGTACAGGTGAGAAGCTCGATAAGGACAGGTTCAGACGAGATATGGGCAAAGTTGAGGAGGCATACCAGGAAATACTCAATCGGCTTATGGGCAAATCTGCTGAATTAAACGCCAGTGGCATAAATTGTGTATGAGGTTATTTTTCAGTTTGATGATGTTCAATTACATTGCAGTAGTGATACTTGATTAGAGGGATGATGAGGAATGTATCCCAGGGATCCATTTTTAGCAGATAAGTTAAACGAGGAATGCGGGGTTTTTGGCATATTTGATCAGGATGGGCTGGCTGTCGAGGAGATAACCTATTACGGGCTTTATGCCCTGCAGCACAGGGGACAGGAAAGCGCCGGCATTGCGGTGGCCGATGGCCACACTATACGTTATCACAAGGGGAGAGGATTGGTCCCCGAGGTATTCGACGAGGACACGCTGGACACGTTGAAAGGCGGCAAGATCGCCATAGGGCATGTACGCTATCCAACTTGCGGTGATACCAGTTTGTACAACGCCCAGCCACTGGTCATTAAGTATAAAAAGGGATTTCTGGCTTTGGCGCACAATGGGAATTTAGTAAATGCCAATGCACTCCGTACCGAGCTGGAGGAGGCGGGTGCGGTTTTTCAAACCTCGGTGGACAGCGAAGTCATAGCAAACCTCATTGCCAGGCATATCGACGAAGGGCTGGAGACTGCTATACAGAATACCATGTCAAAGCTGAGAGGGGCGTATGCCCTGCTTTTGATGACAGAGGATAAGCTCATTGCAGTCAGGGACCTTTACGGCATGAGGCCTTTGGCCCTGGGAAGGATCGGTCATTCCTATGTGGTGGCATCTGAATCATGTGCTTTTGATGCGGTGGATGCCGAGTTTATACGGGATGTGAAGCCGGGGGAAATAATAATCATCTCGCAGGATGGGCTCAGAAGCATACAGACACCTGTGCCGCTAAAATCTGGGCTGTGCGTGTTTGAATTCATCTATTTTGCCAGGACTGACAGCACCATAGACGGGGTCAGCGTGTATACGGCCAGAAAGGAAGCGGGCAAGATACTGGCAGCCGAACACCCAGCCGACGCCGACCTGGTAATAGGGGTGCCCGATTCGGGAACCACTGCCGCCCTTGGATATGCCGAGGCCTCGGGCATTCCGTTTGGAGAGGGACTTATCAAAAATCGGTATGTGGGCCGAACCTTTATAAAGCCCAGCCAGGCTATACGCGAGCAGGGGGTCAGGATAAAGCTCAATGCTTTGAGAAAGATCGTCAAGGGCAAGCGGATAGTTATGATAGACGATTCCATAGTGAGGGGTACCACCAGCAAGAAGATAGTGGAGATGCTCAGGTTGGCGGGCGCCAGAGAGGTTCACATGCGCATCAGCTCGCCACCGGTTCGCTTCCCATGCTATTTCGGCATCGATACGCCCACAAAGGAGCACCTTATTGGTGCCAGGTACAGCGTTGAAGAGATATGCCGTATAATAGGCGCCGATTCGCTGGGATATTTGAGCATTGAGGGGCTGCTCAAGACGGTGGAGGGCAGCGGTTGCGATTTCTGCCTGGGGTGCTTCAGCGGCGAATATCCAATAGCTGTAGAGGGAAAAGCCGAATAACGGCAGCGCTGGTCAGGCTGTGGGTGATGGCTCAAAGCGCTGCCTTGTGCGGGATGTTTTATAATATAATTTACAAAAGGGATGAACACCAATAATATAAAAGATGGACGGTACAAACCTGTCTTTGACTAGAGGTATGCCATCGTTATGATGATGAACAAAAATAAAGATGAACGGCCAGCGCTAGAGAAAGGGGTAAGGGCATATGGGCTATACTTACAAGGATGCGGGCGTTGACGTAGAGGCAGGATATACAGCTGTTAGGCTTATGAAGGAATTTGTGAAAAGGACATATGATAAAAACGTCATAGGCGATATAGGCGGCTTTGGAGGCCTGTATTCCCTGGATTTGGAGGGCATGAAGCAGCCTGTGCTGGTGGCCGGAACCGATGGTGTAGGTACCAAGCTGCAGCTTGCTTTTATAATGGATAAACACGATACCATCGGCCAGGACTGCGTGGCCATGTGCGTAAACGACGTGGTGTGTCAGGGAGCCAGGCCTTTATTCTTTCTTGATTATATAGCGACGGGCAGGCTTAAGCCTGAGAAAGTAGCGCATATAGTAAAGGGCGTTGCAGATGGATGCATTGAAGCGGGGTGTGCCCTCATAGGCGGTGAAACGGCCGAGATGCCCGGGTTTTATAAGGAGGAAGAATATGATATAGCCGGCTTTGCGGTGGGAATAGTGGATCGGGCAAAGATAATAGACGGGTCCACTATCAGGGAAGGCGATGTGCTTGTAGGTCTGGCTTCCTCGGGCGTACATAGCAATGGCTATTCCCTGGTTAGAAAGCTGGTGCTAGAAGCCAAAAACCGCCTTGGGGAGCGGTATGACGTGCTGGGGTGTACGGTGGGAGAGGAGCTCCTCAAGCCCACCCGGATATACGTAAAGGGTATTCTCAACGTGCTCAAGCGGTATCGGGTAAAGGGAATTGCCAATATAACGGGAGGAGGGTTTATTGAGAACATACCCAGAGTTTTGCCTGAGGGCCTTGTGGCCGAAATTCAGGTAGGGAGCTGGCCTGTACTGCCAATCTTTGAGCTCATCAAGCGGTGGGGCGACATAGAAGACAGGGAGATGTTCAATACTTTTAACATGGGAATAGGCATGGTGCTGGTATGTAGCCCTGAAGAGGTGGATGGCATCATTGGCCAGCTGAAAGGCGATGGTTACCCTTCCTATGTGATCGGAAGGGTCGGGAGAGGAACCGGCGGGGTGGTGTTTATCCGGTGACCCGTATAGGAGTGTTGATTTCTGGAGGTGGCACAAATCTTCAGGCGCTGATCGATGCCATTGAGGCTGGCCGTATACCGGATGCGAGAATTGTAGTGGTCATATCCAATCGTAAGACGGCTTATGGCCTGGAAAGGGCGAGAGCCCATGGCATTCCCGCCGAATGCGTACTGAAGAAGGACTTTGAAAGTGAGGAGGCTTTCAACGGGGCGATTTTGGAGCGGCTTAAATTTTACAGGGTGGATTTGGTTGTGCTGGCCGGGTATTTGAGCATTCTATCTCCGGAGGTTGTGCGGGCTTATCCGAATCGCATCATCAATATACATCCGTCCCTGATTCCCGCTTTTTGTGGGAAGGGATTTTATGGAGAGAGGGTGCATCGCGCGGTTTTAGATTACGGAGTAAAAGTAACAGGCGCAACGGTGCATTTTGTGGATGAAGGCACCGATACGGGGCCGATAATACTTCAGCGTCCCGTTGAGGTGAGGGATGACGATGATGTGCACTCGCTGACCGCAAGGGTACTGGAGGTGGAGCACCAGCTTCTGCCAGAAGCGGTCAGGCTGTTTGTGGAAGGAAGGCTTGTGGTGGAGGGACGCAAGGTCAGGATTTTGGGAGGGAGTGAACGAGAGCATGAGAAGGCGTGCTATAATCAGCGTATCGGACAAAACCGGCATTGTAGAGTTTGCCAGGGCGTTAAGCAGTATGGAGGTGGAGATAGTATCCACCGGAGGGACGGCTAAGACGCTGGCCGAGGCTGGTATTCCTGTAATAAACGTAAGCGATGTTACTGGCTTTCCTGAGTGCCTGGATGGAAGGGTGAAAACGCTGCATCCCGCAATTCATGCCGGGGTGCTTGCCATCAGAAAGAATGAGCAGCACATGAGGCAGCTTAAGTCCCTTGGCATCCAGCCCATCGATTTTGTGGTGATAAACCTGTATCCTTTCAAGCAGACAATACTTAAAGGAAATGTACAGCTTGAAGAGGCCATAGAGAACATAGATATCGGTGGCCCTACCTTGCTCAGGGCTGCTGCCAAGAATTATCAGGATGTGACGGTGATTGTGGACCCTGCTGATTACAGCATGGTGCTGGGCGAACTGGCAAAGTATGGTGAAGTGTCGCAAGAGACCAAGTTTAAGCTGGCGGTTAAAGTGTTTGAGCACACCGCACATTACGACGCGCTTATTGCCGGCTATTTGAGAAAGCAGATTAAGGACGCTGGTTTCCCTGAGCTGCTCACTCTTACCTATGAAAAGGTGCAGGATTTGCGTTACGGGGAAAACCCCCATCAGAAGGCGGTGTTTTACAGGGAAGTGCTGCCGGTACCTGGCAGCCTAACGGGGGCCAAGCAGCTCCATGGCAAAGAGCTTTCTTTCAACAACATCAGCGATACTAACGGGGCTTTGGACCTCTTGCGGGAGTTTGATGAACCCACCGTGGTGGCTGTCAAACACGCCAATCCCTGTGGGGTGGCCAGCGCTCCAACCATATATGAGGCATATATGAAGGCATATGAGGCTGATCCCATATCCATCTTCGGTGGGATTGTGGTAGCCAATCGCGAAATAGACGCGCAAACCGCAGCTGAGATAAACAAGATATTCATAGAGATTGTGGTGGCGCCTTCCTATACCGATGAAGCTCTCGAAATATTAAAGAGGAAAAAGAACATTCGTATACTGCAACTTGAGGATATTTCAGCCAGGCCGCCGAAAGGAATTTGGGATACCAGGAAGGTGCTGGGCGGTTTGCTGGTGCAGGATATGGATACAGAGCTTTTGCCCGATATGTCCCAGCTTAAGGTGGTAACCGAGAAAAAGCCCACAGATGCCGAGATGGAAGACCTGATATTTGCCTGGAAGGTGGTAAAGCACACCAGGTCCAACGGCATTGCTATAGCCAAGAACAAGCAGTCGCTGGGCATAGGGCCGGGTCAGGTCAACCGCATCTGGGCAGTGGAGCAGGCCATACAGAGAAGCGGGGATAAGGTAAAGGGTGCGGTTCTGGCATCCGACGCGTTTTTCCCGTTCCCGGATTGCGTGGAGGCTGCCGCAAAGGCCGGCATTTCAGCCATAATTCAGCCGGGCGGTTCGATCAGGGATCAGGAGTCCATAGATGCCTGCAACAGGTATGGAATTGCCATGATATTTACCGGCATGAGGCATTTCAAACACTGATTGTGATGCGATGTGCAGGCTACTGGCGTACTATGTAATACAGAAGCTGCAGTGCCCAAATACAGGGTTAGATATAATGATGGTAATGATGGGGTGAATCGAATGAAGGTACTGGTTGTGGGAGGTGGCGGGCGCGAGCATGCCCTGGTGTGGAAAATAAGCCAAAGCTCCAGGGTTTCCAGGATTTACTGCGCACCGGGCAATGGCGGTATATCGGAGCTTGCGGAGTGCGTCAATATACCTGCCACCGATGTGGAGGGAATAGTGCGCTTTGCAAAGCAAAACAATATAGACTTAACCGTTGTGGCGCCCGATGACCCTCTGGCAATGGGGATGGTGGATGCGCTGCAGGCCGAAGGCCTCAGGGCATTTGGCCCCACCAGGGATGCTGCCATGATAGAGAGCAGCAAGGTATTTGCCAAGAATCTGATGCACAAGTACGGCATCCCTACTGCAAAGTACAAAGTTTTCGATAATTATGACCAAGCGGTCAAATACGTGGAGCAAATAGAATATCCCGCTGTTATAAAAGCTGAGGGGCTGGCCCTGGGCAAAGGCGTTATAATTGCCAAGGACGTTTATGAGGCAAAAGGCGCATTAAGGGCCATGATGGTGGACAAGGTATTTGGCCAAGCTGGCCTGCGGGTGGTCATTGAAGAGCATTTGACTGGCCCGGAGGTTTCGGTTTTGACCTTTACTGATGGGAGGACCGTCATACCCATGGTCAGCGCCCAGGACCACAAGAGGGCATACGACGGAGACCAGGGCCCAAATACGGGTGGTATGGGGGCTTTTTCGCCCAGCCGCGTATATGCGCCTGAGGTAGCAAAAGAAGTGGAGGACTGCATAATCAGGCCCACTATCAGGGCTATGGCTGAGGAGAGAAGGCTATTCAAAGGGGTGCTGTATTTTGGTTTGATGCTTACCGAGCAGGGCCCCAAAGTACTGGAATACAATGCAAGGTTTGGCGATCCCGAAACACAGGTGGTGCTGCCGCGCCTTAAGACCGATATAGTGGATATATTTGAAGCGGTGATCGATGAACGGCTTGATGAGATAAACATCGAATGGGAGGACAATGCGGCCGTCTGTGTGGTTTTGGTATCGGGAGGTTATCCCAAATCGTATAAAACGGGATATGAGATTTCGGGCATTGAGGAGGTATTGAAGGAACCTGGTATTATGGTATTCCATGCCGGGACCAAGAAGATAGGCGGGAAATACTATACCAGCGGGGGCAGGGTGCTGGGCGTAACGGCCATCGCAAAGGACCTGGATACGGCCATACAGAAAGTTTATCAAAATGTAGAGAAGATACGCTTTGAGAATATGCATTATCGCAGGGATATAGGAGGAAAACGTAACTAATGCTCAAAAATGAAGAATATTTTTATTTGGTTGATTACGGAGGTTTGGTTATGGAAGTTGGCTATGTGCAGGTATACACCGGGGAGGGGAAAGGTAAGACCACTGCTGCGTTGGGACAGGGGCTAAGGGCTGTGGGCAGGGGGCTTAAAGTTGTGATGGTGCAGTTCCTCAAGGGGATCGAATCGGGAGAGCTGGAAGCGGCAAGGAGGCTTGAGCCCGAATTCACCATTATGCGGTTTGCCGAGACCAAGAAGTTTTTCTGGCAGCTTACCGATGAGGAAAAAGCGCAGCTTAAGGAGAAGACTCAGGAGGAGATGCAAAAGCTTGAACAATTGATGGAAGAGGGCTCATGCGATGTGCTAATACTTGATGAGATTATGGCGGCCATACACAATGGGCTGGTGGGCGTAGAGCAGGTATGCCGGCTTATAGACAATAAGCCCAAAGGGATGGAGCTTATCTTGACCGGCCGTGACGTGCCCCGTGAAATTGCCGACAGGGCTGACCTGATAACTGAGATGCGCAATGTCAAGCATTATATGGATAAAGGCGTTCCGGCAAGAAAGGGAATTGAGTATTAGTGCTCTATTAGAGCTGTTTTAGAATTATGTCTGTTTAACAAAAAACAAATTAAAATGGCATAAAATAAAAACAAATAAAAGCGCTCCTTAAATCCACAATGTATCAGGGAGCGCTTTTTATTTGTTTTAAAGTTTTCATATTCTTGAGATGGTCTGTGCTCAAATTTTTACGGCGTACTAGCTTAAGAGGCCGCACACCTTAAAGCTTGAATACCGTGCCACCTTACTACAGTTCAAATGCCTCCATGAGCGCTTCCAGAGCCTTCTTTTCGTCCAGTTGATGGATTATATAAGAAATTTTGGTTTCAGAGGTGGTTATGGCCATAATTTTGATGTTTTGCTGTGCCATGATGCTGAACACCTTTGCGGCTATACCAGGTTGCTGCGCCATCCCCGGTCCTTCAACCGATAGCTTTACTATGCCCTCATACGTGTTAAGGCTTATAGTGGGGAGCAAGGTCTCAAGGTCGTTGACCACCTCTATGGCTTTTCCTACGTCTTTGCGGGGCACCGTAAAGGATATGCTGAGCTGACCGTTAACGGGAGTGGTGTGGCTTATCATGTCTATATTTATATCTTGCTGAGCAATGCTCTGGAATATCTTAGCAATGGCTGCTGTGTCGTCAGGTATGTTATTTATGGTGATTAAAGCCTGCTGGTTGTCGGAGTTGATGTTTGTGACAGCCGCCTGTTCGTTTAGCATATCCTTCATGCCATACAGGCCGGGAGATTTTCTCACTATGTATTTGCAGGCGCGCAGTGCGCCCAGGGCAAATATTTGCCTTGAATAGGCGGTATGGGTAATCTCCAGCACTTCGTCGCTGCCTGCAAACAGTACTGTGTGCTGGCCGGGTATGGTACCTCCTCTGACGGCATGTATTCCTATTTCTGACTTGGAGCGCCTTTGGTTTTTGGAGTGCCTTCCATAAATATAATTCTTTGAATTGAGCAGGGTCTGGTTTATGGCGTCGGCTAAGGCGTATGCGGTGCCGCTGGGTGAATCGACTTTTTGGTTATGATGTTTCTCGATAATTTCGATGTCAAATTCATCGCCCAGGGTGGATGCGGCTTTTTGCGCCAGCTCCAGCATAACGTTAACCCCTAAAGACATGTTGGCCGAGCGAAAAATTGGAATGCTTCGGGAAGCCTGCTCTATAAGCTTTATATCGTCTTGCGAAAAACCTGTGGTTGCAATCACTGCTGCTATTTTACGCTCGTTTGCAAAGGCCAGCAGGTCGGCAAGAGCCGCTGGGGTGGAAAAATCCACAATTACATCGGCCGTTTCTTTGCATTGGCTCAGAGAGCCATAGGTGGGGAATGGGTTTTGTTTGCTGTCAGGGAATTTATCTATACCGGCTACAACCTGGATGTCAGGGTCGGCGGCTGCAGCCGAAGCAACCGCCTGACCCATTTTTCCATTGCAACCGTGAATGATGATTCTTATCATTGGTGTATTTTCACTCCATTTCTCTAATTGGATTTGATTTTATTTGAGCTTGGAAATCCGACTTTGAAAACCTATTTTTCCTAGTAAAATCAGCAGCTTAGAGACAAAAATGATGGATTGTAAGCAAAATCTCAGGCGAAATTCTGTATTTTAATGACTGGCTCTTATGGGCAAGCTTTTATGTTAGCGAGGCTATGCTGTCAAGCCTACTGCTGTATGGTAAGGCCGTACTCCACCATCCTCTTTTTGAGGATTTCCAGGTTTTGTTCCGACATATCGGTCAAAGGCATTCTGAGCTTACCGGCATTCATTCCCATGAGGTTCAAAGCGGTCTTTACCGGTATGGGGTTGACCTCTAAAAACAAGGCTTCGATCAAAGGGTTCAGCTTAAATTGAAGCTTTCGACTTCCTTCAATGTCTCCGTTTAGGAACTTGGCTACCATTTCATGGGTATCCCGGGGAGCTATATTTGCCACCACCGATATGACACCTTTTCCTCCAAGTGCCAGTATGGGCACTACGATGTTGTCATCTCCCGAGTATATGTCTATCTTATCACCGCATAGCCTAGCCATTTCGGTTACCTGGGCTATGTTGCCGCTGGCTTCCTTTATGCCGACTATATTGTCTATCTTTGAAAGCTCTTTTAAGGTTGAAGGGGCTACGTTGAGGCCCGTTCTGCCCGGCACGTTGTATATTATGATGGGGATATGGACGGCATCGGCTATGGCTGCGTAGTGCTGGATCAGGCCTTTCTGCGTGGTCTTATTGTAATAGGGGGTTACGATGAGCAGCGCATCGGCACCCAATCTCTCGGCCTCTTTTGAGTCCTCGATGACGGTGGCGGTGTTATAACCACCCGTCCCGGCGATGACCGGAACCCTTTTTGCCACCTTTTCAACGGTGAAGCCTATGACAGAATACTTTTCATCCCTGGTCATGGTGGGCGGCTCTCCGGTGGTACCGCACACCAGTATGGCGTCGGTACCTTCCCGTATTTGGAACTCTATGAGGTTGGCTAAGGATTCAAAGTTGACGCCCTCATCTGTAAAGGGTGTAACCAAGGCAACGCACGACCCGGTAAATACGCTCACTATTAATCACTCCCTGATATTTTTTACTAAAATTTCCTTACCTGGCAAGCTGACCATTTTCCCAGTATTCGACAACCTTTTGTGCTATTTGTACGGCGTTGGTAGCTGCTCCCTTTCGTATATTATCTGCTACTACCCATAAGTTTACACCGCTGGGTACGCTTTCATCCCTTCTTATGCGCCCCACAAACACTTCGTCCTTGTTTTCTGCGTAAATGGGCATGGGGTACTGGTTGTTCTTCGGGTCATCCACTACAATGACGCCAGGCGATTTTGCTAAAAGCTCTCTCAGTTCGTCGAGGTCGAAATCCTTTTCAAACTCGACGTTTATGGATTCGCTGTGCCCGTAAAATACCGGTACACGCACCGTAGTTGCGGTGATTCTGAGGCTGTAATCTCCCAGGATTTTTTTGGTTTCCTGGATCATCTTCATCTCTTCCTTGGTGTAGCCGTTATCCAGGAATACGTCTATATGTGGAATGCAGTTGGCAAATATGGGATGAGGGAACTTCTGCAGGGTCTTTTCGCCGCGTATTCCGTTTTGCAGGTCCAAATAGCCCTCCATGCCAGCGCCCGACACCGCCTGGTATGTGGAATATACGATTCTCTTTATTTTATAGTGGTCGTGCAGCGGCTTGAGCACCACAACGGCTTGAATGGTGGAACAGTTAGGGTTGGCGATTATCCCTTTGTGCTTGAGTATTTCCTGTGGGTTGACTTCGGGGACCACCAGCGGTACATCTTCTTCCATCCTCCAGGCGCTGCTGTTGTCGATGACCACGGCACCTCTGGATGCGGCTATCGGCGCAAACTTTTTGCTGACGGTTGCACCGGCTGAAAACAGGGCTATGTCGATGTTTTTGCCATCAAAGCTGGTCTCGGTCAGCTCTTCCACAACGTGGTCCTCTCCCATGAATTTTATACGAGTTCCTGCTGAACGCGCCGATGCAAATAGATAACAATTGGCTATCGGGAATTGCCTCTCCTCTAAGACCTCTAAAAATTTGCGCCCTACCATCCCGGTTGCTCCGACAATGGCTATGTTGTACTTTTGCATGGCTTTCTCCTCCTCACATTTTATAAGATGCATAATTTTTGTGCTTTTATCTTGCAGAGTTTACCTCATTATCCATCATATGTCGTTACAGGTTATGGTGCCTCATTAAATTCCGCCTTATATATAATCACGAATAAAGCGGCTGATGGATGACCAGCCGCTTTCGTATCACAAATACAACCTTTTTGCAGATGAGTTAAACCCTGCAAAACGCTTGCGATTCGAAAGCAGTTAGCGCTCCATCATTGGCTTCCAATGATGACAGTCCCAGGGCTCTTAACCCAGGGCCCAGGAGGTGGATGGCGGGGACATACCACATCCTTCGGCACCTTCCCCTTTCGACAGCTTTCATCGAACCCCGTATTCTCCAGCTGCTTACTCTTGAAAGGTGCGCCTCTAAACTGCTTCGCATATATTCATTTTCTAAAATCATATCATTTATAGCTTTAATTGTCAAACGTTTTTTGCTATTTTCCTCGAATAGGTGTAAAGATATTTACCACCACGAACAGGTGTTCGAAAATGTCAAAAATGAAAAACTTATAAGGCCGTGTAAAATTTCAGTAGGTAGTAGCAGGAGAATAGGGGTGTAATAGAGAAAAAGAGACCTCACCGGGAAAATAAACAAAACCACTTAGACGAAGTTTTAGGCTGGCCTTCTCGAGCGAAGGTTACTCCAAAGCTAAAGGAGCTACTTATCAAACTGGGTAGTGAGTTATCCTTTGGCCGGGCGGCGGAGATACTGGGATATTTAGCACCTGGGGTAAGCGTCATGAAGATATGGCAGACTTTTCAACAAGTGGGCGAGTGTTTAAGGGAGGGATAATTAATTCACTTGGTGCGAAGCGACTAGGTACCATAGAAGGGCAGATACAACACAACATAGCCCGGCGTATGATACGGGAACTTATCCGGCCAGCCTTTGGGCTCTTGTGAGATAGTTGGATGCTTTTTAGCTTTGGAAGGTGAAGAGGTAGAACCACGGCCAGTATAGCCTTTTAAGGGGTGAAGGGCTAGGAGGGGGTGTATTATTACCTTTGTGGAGGGATGGAGATAGGAGTTTTCTTTTACCGTTTTACCAGGTCAATTCCAGGGTTTGCTGTGGGTAAGATAGTAGCTAAAACTTATATGGCAAAGCTGTTCTATCAAATGGTGGGTTCTCATAGGAAAAAATTTTTCTAAAGGTACCTACTAAATCTTGACACGAACTGCTTTCCCATACTTCTTGATTTTTCCATACATATATGCTAGGATAAATTTAAAAGATGTGAGGGCATTAGTCATCCGTGAAATGGGCATAACTTGAGTGCCAAATTTCTCATTAAGTGTTCACATCAATAGATGTATAATGGTTCACATATTTACTAATTAAAATTGGGAATAGGGGGAAGTGGATTATGGAAAATTTTACATTTTTAAGCCCTACAAAGATCATATTTGGTAGGGGTGTAGAAGATCAGGTAGGAGAAGAGACTAAGGTTTACAGCAAGAAGGTTCTTTTGCACTATGGCGGGGGGACCATCAAACGCATAGGGCTTTATGACAGGGTGGTTAAATCTCTCAGGGATGCTGGCGTAGAATTTATTGAGCTGGGCGGGGTACAGCCCAATCCGCGTCTTAGCTTGGTGAAACAGGGGATCGAGCTTTGCAGGAAGCATAACATCGATTTCATCCTGGCAGTGGGGGGTGGCAGCGTCATCGATTCGGCCAAAGCCATCGCCGTTGGCGTACCCTATGAAGGCGATGTGTGGGATTTCTATAGCGGCAAGGCAGTGCCAGAAAAGGCGCTTCCGGTTGGCGTGGTACTTACCATCCCAGCGGCAGGTAGCGAGGCTAGTAAGAGCTCGGTAATTACCAATGAGGATGGGTGGTACAAGCGGGGATTAAACGTTGAGATAATACGTCCCAAGTTTGCCATAATGAATCCCGAGATTACCTTTACGCTTCCGCCCTATCAGACGGCCTGCGGCGCTGCTGACATCATGGCCCATGTGATGGAGCGGTATTTTACCCATCAAAAGGATGTCGATTTCACCGATAGGCTGTGCGAGGCCACCCTTAAGACTATAATTAAGAACGTGCCCATAGCGCTTGAGGAACCGGAGAATTATGAGGCCAGGGCTGAGATAATGTGGGCAAGCACCATTGCGCACAATGACCTTTTGAGCACCGGCAGGATTGGCGACTGGGCGTCCCATGCAATAGAGCATGAGCTGAGCGGGATATACGATGTGCCTCATGGAGCTGGGTTGGCCGTGGTATTTCCTGCCTGGATGAAATACGTCTATAAGGAGGATGTGGACAGGTTCGTGCAGTTTGCAACCAGGGTTTGGGACGTAGAGATGGACTTTGCAAATCCTGAGAGGACAGCTCTGGAGGGGATACACCGTCTTACCCAGTTCTTCAAAAAGATTGGCCTGCCAGTGACGCTGGAAGAGCTGGGTATACCGGATGACAGGCTGGAGGAAATGGCCGATAAGTGCACCAACAATGGCACAAAACAGATAGGCAACTTCAGGAAACTGGGTAGGGAAGACGTGCTCAACATACTCAAAATGGCCCGTAAATAGGGATAAAAGGCTACATTAAAGCAATTTTTATAAAACAGGCAAGATCCAGACTATGTGCAATCCCTCTTCATCATAAAGATGGAGAGGGATTGCTTTAAATTGCAGTTTTGTAGTGGAGGAATCCGTAATGCATATAGATGCAGAAATTTATCAGCTTAAAGACAGGTTGACCCAATACAGGAGGCATTTGC
Organism: Caldicoprobacter faecalis; assembly: GCF_900115765.1. NCBI lineage: Bacteria > Bacillati > Bacillota > Clostridia > Caldicoprobacterales > Caldicoprobacteraceae > Caldicoprobacter > Caldicoprobacter faecalis. The sequence continues at coordinate 14,810 of NZ_FOXR01000020.1, forward strand.
ATAAGTATCCTGAGCTTGGGTTCGAGGTGACAGCTACCCGGGATTATATTTTATCCCAGCTTGAAAAGTGGGGCTTTGACGAGATAAGGATACTGGCCGGCAGCGGCATAAAAGCCGTCATGAAGGGCGGGGATGGAGGCACAACCCTGGCTTTCAGGGCGGATATGGATGCCCTACCTTTGCAGGAGGAGACGGGTGTCGAGTTCGCTTCGGTTAACTGCGAAAGAATGCATGCCTGTGGCCATGATGGGCACATGGCTATTCTGCTCGGGCTTGCTGAATGGCTGAGCTTGCACAAAGGGGAATTGAAAGGCAACGTCGTCCTCATCTTCCAGCCGGCTGAGGAGACAGTGGGGGGCGCTCTACCTATGATCAAGGAGGGGGTGCTGGAAAGCCCAAAGGTAGATGCCATTTTTGGTTTTCACCTGCTGCCCGATATTCCTCAGGGCAAGATAGGGCTTAGGGCCGGGCCTGTGATGGCTCAGACCTGTGAATTCATGGTAGAGATTATTGGCAAAAGCGCTCACGGGGCAATGCCCCATCGTGGGGTTGATGCGCTGTTGGCGGCCTGTTATTTTGTGAACGCTGTACATGGACTTATAAGCCGGTGGCTCTCTCCTGATGATAAGGCGCTGTTGACCATCGGGAAGCTTCATGCTGGGGAGAAAAGGAATATAATTGCAGGTAAGGCAACCATAGAAGGAATCATACGCACGTTTGACGAAGGAGTTTATGAACGCATAAAGGAAAACATTCAGGGGCTTTTAAGTGGCCTTGAGCTCTCACACCAGGTAAAGGCGCAGTATCGTGAAGATGTATACTATCCTGTAGTGAATAACGATGCTAACCTGGTAAGCCAGCTGAAGGAGTGCCTTCCGCCCGATGCGATTGTGGACGTACATCCTTTGATGATAGCCGAGGATTTTTCGTATTATCAGCAGAAAGTGCCTGGTGTATACATCTTCCTTGGCTGCAGGAATGAAAGCAAAGGCTTTACCGCTCCGCTCCATAGCAGCAAGTTTAACTTCGATGAGGAAGCGTTGCTGTACGGGTTGCAGGTCTATCATGACATTCTAAAGGGGTTTGGTGTTGTCCGTTAGGGTTTAGGTAGCTATCTCCTGCTATCTGCAGTGATAAAATTCTTCTATTGAATAAATAAGAGTTTATTGTTAGAATTAAAATGCAGGAAGTTTAATAAATAATATAAAACAATAAGAAGGGATTGTTGATATGTTTGGCGGTTTTTTTGAAAGGATGTATTATGGTAATCCCCATAAACCCGATTTGAAGTATGAAAATCTCAGGGAAAAGCCCATTAAGCTATTTTTTACCGTTTTGCAGGTGCGGTTCTGGAATCTCATTAAGCTGAATTTGCTGTATTCGATTTTTTGGCTTCCAGCGTTTATTTGGACGTATATTCAGTTGCAGGTTACTGCACAGACCGGGGAACCCATAAGCGTATTTTACTTCTTGGTACTGATTCCCTGTCTCCTTTTTGCTGGGCCTGCGACGGCGGGTGTCACTTATGTGCTCAGAAACTGGGCGAGGGATGACCATGCCTGGGTTTTCAGCGATTTTAAAGATGCGTGGAAGATGAACTGGAAAGAAAGCTTGATCGTCATGTTCATCAATGGGCTTGCGCTGATGATATTCTATGTAAATTTGACTTTTTACCGCGCAATGGCGGCACAGAATATCTTGTTCCTCATGTTGTATTACTTTATGTTGATGATCGGGCTTATTTACGCCATGATGAATATCTATATCTTCCCGATGCTGGTCACTTACAAGTTAAAGGTAAGGCAGATATTCAAGAATGCACTGCTTTTTACCTTGGCAAAACTCCCTCATACTTTTATAATCTTTGTGTTGATGGTGGCTTTGTTTATAGCCAGCGCCTGGTATATATTTCCTGTATTTTTTGTGGGATTGACTTTCCCCATGTTCATAGGTGTTTCATTGGCCAACTGGGTGTTTTATAAGTACATGGACAGACCCGCCAATAACGCGGCCGAGAGTGATGCCGATAGAGAGAAGCAAGATGAGCAGTGACGGCCGTGAAAGGGATGTACGGCTGCCCGTGGTTATGATGGGGGGAACAGAGTATTAAATCGAATTGAGAAGGGGTAGATGGATATTTACAACGGTTTTGCTTATATTTACGATGCATTGATGCAAGATGTAAATTACCCAAGGTGGGTTGACTATATTGAGCTGTTATTTAAACACTACGGCGTAAAGCCACGGCAAATAGTGGATCTGGCGTGTGGCACGGGTAATGTCACCATCCTTTTGAAAGAGAGGGGCTATGAGGTCATAGGCATTGATCAGTCGGAGGATATGCTGTTCGTTGCACGGGAGAAGGCGCGTAACAGAGGGATGAACATCCCTTTTATATTTCAAGATATGCGCTATATCAGCCTTCATCATCCTGTGGATGCCATGACGTGCATTTGTGACGGCATCAATTATATCCCTTCAGAAGAGGAGCTTGATCTGGTATTTGAAGGCGTATACAGGTATTTAAACCCTCAGGGAATTTTCATATTCGACATCAGTTCCTACTATAAGCTTTCTTCGATATTGGGAAATAATACGTTTGTGAGGACCGCTGAGAATATAAGCTATATATGGCAGAACTATTTTGATAGGCGCTCTAGGATATGCGAGATTGAGCTGTCATTTTTTGTTAAAGAAGGGGAATATTACAGGAGATTTGATGAGATTCACTACCAGCGCGCTTATGAGGTGGATGAGATCGTCGAGCGCCTTAAAAAGAACGGCTTTGAAGAGATAGGGGTATATCAGCCTTTTACGCTGAAGCCACCAAAGAAGAGGGCTGAGCGTATTTTTTTTGCAGCTAAAAAGGTATGAGCTGCAGTGTAAGGATTGGTAAAACTCACAAAACACTACTATACTAAAGGAGAAAAAGGAGGTCGCGGATGAAAGATTACGTAATCAGGGTTACAGCTGCCAACGGATTTATTCGCGGCTTTGCTGCTAGGACCACCGATTTGGTACAGGAAGCCCAAAGGCTTCATGGGTTGTCTCCCATAGCCAGCGCTGCATTGGGACGTGCCATGACCGCTGCCGTTATGTTGGGCATCGACATGAAAGGCAAAAGGGATACCCTTTCGCTCATCGTAAAAGGGGATGGCCCGTTGGGCAGCGTTGTGGTGGTGGCAACTTCCGGCGGTGATGTAAAGGGGTATGTTGCAAATCCCAAGCTGGATTTACCGCTTAATGTTCACAATAAACTGGATGTGGCAGCTGCTGTAGGTAAAAATGGCAGGATAACTGTTATAAAGGATCTGGGATTGAAAGAACCGTATATAGGACAAGCCAAACTGATATCGGGTGAGATAGCCGAAGATGTGGCTTATTATCTCACGGTGTCGGAGCAGCAGCCTTCAGCGGTGGCGCTGGGCGTGCTTGTCAATCCCGATTATACCGTAAAGGCTGCTGGCGGTTTTATCGTACAGGCCATGCCGGGGGCGCCGGAGGATGTTATCGCTGCCATTGAAAAGAGGATTAACAATAGCCCCCCCATCTCCCGCCAGTTTGATGAAGGCAAGACCCCCGAAGAGGTGCTTGAAAATATCTTGGGTGAGCATGGGATGAAGATAAATGCTGTAGTGGATGCACGGTTCAAATGCGATTGCAACAGGGAACGCCTTAAGGGCATTTTGATGGGCATGGAAGAGAAAGAGCTTATCGATATTATAGAGAATGATAAGAGGGCTGAAGTGGTATGCCATTACTGCAATAAAAAATACATCTTCGAACAAGAAGAGCTAAAAGAGCTGTTAGAACAGAGAAGAAAAGGTCAACAACCCACCGCTTAAAGAAGCGGGGGCTTGCGAAAGGCCCCGGTTGACTAGCCTCAGCCACCAGCAAAAAGCTGACGGGGCTACGTTAGACAGGTCATGACACCCCGGGGTGCTGCTCAAGCTCCGGGCTCTGTCGTACAGGTTTAAACAGTCCTGAGGGGTAGGGGCAGTGACCTGTACATGACAAGCCTGTCTAACATTGGCGATGAGCACCTAACTCCGCAAGGAGGCTTACCGCATATGGTGTATGTAATCTCAAAGGCAGGGTTGGGATAATAGCGGGTTTAAGGGGTAGTGAATATTTTGCTATAAGAAGTCTTTCAGGGGAGAAGATACGCGATAGTGCAAAGCATAGCAAGTTAAGGTTTATAGAAAGGGCGAAGACGTTAATGTTAGAAAGGAGGAAAGAGCGTATTTCTCTCCATCTTGAAGAAGATGGAGTCTCCTGTGCTCGGTTATGATGAAGAAAACCCGGATAATGAGCAGTAATCCGAAATCTCGATGCAAAAAACTAGCTGGCTGTATAGAGCTTTTCGGGATTATATGCTATAATAATTCCCAAGAATTATGTTGAGTAAGGAGCGGAATATGGCGGGAGGATTATCTGCAAGGACCAAAAGGAAGGTCATTCCTTTTGAACAGAATGGGCAGTTTTATTACAGAAAAGCCAGAAAATACGTTGAAAGCAATAATTATATAGACGCGCTAAGCTTTTATCGCAAGGCTGTTGAAAAAGACCCTGACAATCTGGAATACAGGTTGGATTTGGCCCAGGTCTTTACCGAAATGGGCTACTATGAAGAGTCCAATCAGATATTGCTCTATATACTGCAAAGGGATGAGAACAAAGCCGATTGTTATTTCTGCCTAGGGTGTAATTTTTTAGGGCTGCAGGAGTATGAAAGGGCAAAGGAGTGTTTCGAAAAATACCTCCAGCTGGACCCTGACGGGATCTATTCCGAGGATGCCGAAGATTTGCTGGATATACTTCAAAGCCACGAAATTTATTTTGACAACGATTTGGAGATTATGCTGAATCCAGGCAGGGAGCGGCTCTATAAGCTGGCTAACAAGGGTAAAAACTTTTTGGATATGGGGGATTACAAGAGGGCTATACGCTGTTTGGAAAGCGTGATAAAAAAGGATCCCTCGTTGATATTTGCAAGAAACAATTTAGCTCTGGCTTATTTCTGCGTGGGACGATTGGATGACGCTATTCGTGTCTGTCAAGATGTGCTGAAGGAGTATCCGCAGAACATCCATGCCAACTGCAATATAGCTATATTTTACCATGAGAAGGGATTGGAGGAAGAGAGCGAAAAGCACCTGCAGACCATACTGGGCATAGAGACCAATGACCCCGAAGAGATTCACAAGATCGCTGTGACGCTGTGCGAGTTGAAAAGGCATAATGAGGCTAATAGGCTGCTTAAGCGATTGTTACAATACAAGCCGTATGACATAAAGATACTCCACTATATCGCGGTTTCTTATTTTAATACTCAGAGGTATAAGGAGGCGCTGAAATACTGGAGCAAGATCGACAAGATAGCGCCCAACAATACCATAAGCAGCTTTTATAAGAGGTTAACACGGGCTATAATGACAAACGAAAGGGAATTCAGCGAGATATCCTATCATTTTCAGGTTCCGTATGAAGAGATCATATATCGTATAAAGAAGATTAACGACTTGCTTAAACTTCCACATAAGGACTTGAAGAAGAGATGGAACAGCAGTGATGAATTGTTGGGTTTGCTGAAATGGGGGCTGGAGCTCAACGATCCTTCAATAAAGAGGGCTATTTTGAGCGTCATCGCCTCGTTTAAGGATGAAAAGGCTGAAAGCTTCTTGAGGGAGTTTATACTGAAGAAAAGCGTGGATGATGAGCTGAAGAGGGAAGCGGTTATGCTGCTTAAGCAGATGGGCGCTCCTGAGCCATATATAGCCTATCTGGACGATAATATAGTGCAGATCAAGATAGACGTCGTGGCTAAAAATCCTCCTGGTGACCTCCCTCAGGTCTTTCGTGATGTGGTAAACATGGCAGTTGAGATGATGAAGGAGCGTTATCAGGAAGGCTTTGAGGTCCAGGTGCGTGAAATATGGAATAATTTTGTTTCGGCGATGTTGCCCTATGGTTTGCCCAGGATAAGGAAGCCGGAAGCGTGGGCTGCAGCGCTGGAACTATATTATTGTTTAACTTCTGGCTTTGCTGTGGATAAGATGGAACTAGCCCATCGCTACGGCGCTGCATATTCTACCGTATTGAATGCTTGCAGGCGCATCAGCCTTACATTGCTGGAAAACGAGTACAACAGGGTCACCCCTTATCTGCAATAAAAAAGGCTGCTGAAATCATTTCAGCAGCCTTTTTTATATTAAACACTATGAAGGGGTACGTCAGTTGCTTTGGCTATAGGCTGTTAATTCTGCGTGTTTTCATCAGTGGTTTCGGTTGCCTCGCTGTCGCTGGAGGATTCCTGGTCGGTTTCCTGTGTCTCTTCAGTGGTCTCCTCGCTGTCAGAAGCTTCTTCGTTTTCTACGCTTTCTTCGCTATCAGCAGATTCGTCATCTTCATTTGCTGTTTCTTCTGTTGATTTATCAGAGGTTTCTTCAGTTGCTTTGTCAGAGCTCTCTTCAGTGGTTGTAGTTTCCTGGCCAGTACCCTCCTGCGAATCTGTGGATTTGCTCTGGCAGCCTGTGAATACCACTGCTGTGATTAAGAACAGAGCCGTTAGTAAGACCGCTGCCCACTTTTTCAAGATGTTTCCCTCCCTTCGAGATATTTATGTAACGTTGGCCAACGCATGGCATATTATAGTAAGAAAGTATGAACAAAGTGTGAACAAATTGTAAATACCTTATGAATTTTTTGGAGAATTTTACCCTTTTAAAATGGGACATAAAATGGTATCATGAATTGGTGGGGAGAGGAGGAATTGGCGTGCAGTGGGATGTAGTGGTAAAACGCGTTGAAGGCCATCAAGCGGTGGTATCATTCCAAGACGGGGAAGAGGTTGTCATACCGCTGAAATACTTGCCGCTTCAGTGTCGCGTTGGTGATGTGCTCAAAATTGAAGTGTATTTTAACCCCTTTGAGACATTGGAGCGTTTATTCAATGGGCCTGAAAGCGTATAAAGCATATGGGGCGTTAAATCCAAAATAAGGCATGACAGCTCTGCCTTCCGAATATTCATACTTATAGAAGGTTTCATTGTGTGAATGTTTGGAAGGTGGAGTTGGGCATTGAGCAGATATAGCCGTGTCATGTTGGGCGTAAGAATTGCTTTTGCATACGTGGGCACCGTGATAGGAGCCGGCTTTGCATCCGGCCAGGAAATATTGCAGTTTTTTACCATGTATGGGAAGTATTCTGTGTTTTCCATCCTGCTGGCCACTTTTTTGTTTGTATGGGTGGGAATAAGCGTTTTGAAGATGGGCTTTGAGCTGAGGTCTAGGTCGTTTCGGGATACCATGAAGCTAGTTTTCGGAAGGGTATCCCCTTTCGTCAACGCGTATATGATGCTGGCGATAATGACGATCGCAGCGGCCATGCTGGCCGGAGCAGGCGCGCTGTTTGAAGAATATGTCTGCATCCCTTTTTATATAGGGGTAGGCATAACGGCCCTTGTGGTGTGGGTGATCGTGGCTTTTGGGTTGAAAGGTATCTTTGCAATAAATACCTGGATCATCCCCGTCATAGTGATCTTTAACGTTTCTGTGTTTGTATACAGCCTCCAGGTTGATGGCTACGCAGTCGATGCTGCCCCAGGGTTTGATGTGACGGTTTTCGATATCGTCAAAGCCGGCATATCGTATGCTTCTTTCAATATTGTGCTGGCGGTGGGAGTCCTGACCTCCGCAGGCTCTGGGGTGGATGACCCACGGGTTCTGAAGATGGGAGGCGTTTTGGGAGGCGTCATATTGGGGGCAATGCTCCTTATGAGCAACTATTCTTTGATGCGATATGAGCCTGAGATTTACGAGTTTGAAGTTCCCATGCTGTACATAGTACACCGGATGGGGCCTTTTTTTTGTGCGGCTTTTGCGGTGGTGATGTGGGGAGCCATACTTACCACTCTTGTGGCCAACGTGTTTTCGGTGGCGTGTGCGGTCAATGACATTTTTAAATTGCCTGTGCGCATAGCTCTGTTGCTTACTATTGTAGCCTGTGCTGTGCTGTCTTTTATAGGTTTTTCACGCATTGTGGCTTTTATTTACCCCTTACTGGGGGTTATAGGATTTATTGTAATCTCGGTGATGTTGTTTTTGACCAAAAAATGAGGACCAGCCGGAAAAGCTGCTCATCTTTTTTCTTCATCCTTGTCCTGTTTGTACAACGCTTTGAGCTTGGACAGGAGAAGCTTTTTGTCGTTCCATTCGGGGTGCATGAGCACCCATTCATAGGCCTGCTGCAGGGCTTTGCCGATGTCCCGCGGGTCATCCGCACCAATTCCTATGGCCATTACGTCATGGCCGTTGATGGCTAGCTGCGAAAGGTTTAAAGCGTCCCCCCTTGCTAAAATCTCACGGGCCGTTGATGTAAGCGCAGCTATCCTTTCTGATTGTTCTTTTTGCCCTGCAGCTAAAAGATAGGCGCGCTTGAGGTCAAAAAGATTGAAGGCGTCCTGGACGCCCAGGTTGCCCATGAGCTTCCTTATCTGATAGGCCGCTTCGGCCGTATTGCTACTGAATTGCACCGGAAAGCTGGATACCAGCTGCGTCACCCTATGCACGGTTTTGTTGTCATAGCGCAATCGTCTCAGGGAGCGCTCCACCGATTTGACCTTGTCTGGCAGCTCGGGAGCGTAGCCCTTTATCGTTTGATCCGGTGTGCTGTCCGGTCGTGCAATCATGCAGCAGTACAGCGCAGCAAGCCGCAGCACGCCATCGGCCCTGCACAGCTTTACCGCTTTGAAGGCTAGCTGCCCTGTATGGGACAAGTACTGGCTGAATTCTGGGAGTATCACTTCAAATGTGCCGGTTTCGTAAAGCAGCACAAGAGACTCAAACGGGTCGGGAGCAACCATTATTTTGTTGAGCTCATCGCGGATTCTCTCGGCGGATATCCTGGAGAGCAGGTGATGGTGAGCGCAGGCTGCCTTAAAGGTATTCTCCTCCAGTCTAAAGCCCAGTTCGGCGCAAAACCTGATTCCTCGCATTATACGCAGCGGGTCTTCCGCAAAGCGGCGTTCTGGTTGGCCCACTGTCCTTATAAGCTTTCGCGACAGGTCCCCAAGCCCGTCAAAGGGGTCTATCAAAGGTTCAGACAAATAGGGATTATATGCCATGGCGTTTATGGTGAAGTCGCGCCTGGATAGGTCTTCAATGATATCTGATAGAAAGGTTATTTGGGCTGGATGGCGGAAGTCGTTGTACTGTCCCTCTCCCCTGAATGTGGTCACCTCAACAGGCATATCGTTTATGATGACCGTTACGGTGCCGTATTTTTTGCCGGTGGGAATGGTGCGGGCAAACGAGAATATCCTCTCGATATCGTCAGGGTGAAAGGATGTGGCCACATCCCAGTCGTTTACGGGCCTGCCCAGGAGGGCGTCGCGAACGGCACCGCCCACAACGTACGCCTGTCCACCCTTTTCCATTATTCGGTTCAATATTATTTCGACTTCCTTGGGAAGGGATATATTGATGCTGGAGTTCATCATCAAAACAAATACCCTCTGTGGCTATTATATATTTATTTTTCAGAAATATGATTTATTATGCTAATTTCATATCAGCTCTACTTAAAATTATGATATGCCTAATATGATTAGTCAATGCCTTAAGCACCATATTTATCTTCTAACTTCTCTAACTTATCAAATATTCCCTGGACCCAGTCATTGTCATTCCAGATATCTGGGTTATCAATGACCTGCGCCTCGCCTCTTACAACTACATCAATACTATCCAAACCATTGGTATACCAGTCTAGAATCACAAGCCTTCCATCCTGATTTCCTACCAGGAATTCTGTCGGCTCTGCTGAATAACCAACTCCACTATCTATACGTGCTCCTATTTTAAAATAAATCACGGCATTATCAATATAATTAACTTCATAAACACCACATGAGACATCATCGATTAAGCTGGTTACATTAGCTTTTTTACGTATAGATTGTTCCACTTTTATTTTCCGTTCAGTATAAGCCTTGAGATTTTCATTGGATATATAAAGGTCCAGATTTATATCAGAATTATTTCTTGCTGCATAATAATAATCAGTTAGAGCGGATTGACACAAATCATACGCCATATTAAAATCCCAAAAGCCTATTTTATCGTCTTCTTTTGCATAATAGTAGGGTTCTCCATTGTCATTTTCTGCTGTTTTGGCACTCTCATTCAAGTGGTTGGTGCCAATTATATCGCCAGAGTTTTCTCCATCTGAAGGAGTATCAGGGGGAGTGGCCTCCGAGGCACTAATATGGTTTGAACCTGAGCAGCTTGTCAGTAAAATGAAAATCAATACAAGGCATAATCCGATTCTCATTCCTGGGCTGAGTTTTTTATAATGCTCTCTCATGATTTACACCTCTTTCATTTTTGGTTTTTAGTCTCCCCCAGATAGATGTCTTCAGCCTTTTTGGTACGATCCAGATTCGTTTTAGCCTCCTCATTGAATGATAGTTGTGATCAAAACCTGCCCTCGTATATATTCTTGAGCTGGCAACCGGGATAAAAGTGCTGAAATATCTGCTCAAATGAATAACCCAGAAGGGACAGGCCATAGGTGCCGTACTGGCTCATACCAACGCCGTGGCCATACCCGCCACCCGATATGGTTATCTCTTCGATCGTTCCCTCGGAGTTTCTGTGTATGTCTATGTAGGCAAAAGCGCTGGGCAGTATAGGGAAGTTATCCCTTACCGAGCCATCATAGCAGTATAGCTTTATTGGCCGGTTTGAATCAAGGTAGTTAACCGGCTGGAGCACCTTTCGTATATTGTACTCCTTTATGACTTTAAATACTCCATGGGTGGTGGTTATTTCAAGCTCCATCATGTTTCCGCCCTGGCCACGGCGGGTCACAACCAGGTTCTGCAGCTCTCCAATATCCTGCGGTATTTCCTGCTGCACGAATTCGCTTTCACCTTTTCTCGTGAGGACAAATGCGGGCTCCGAGCGCTGTACCAGCGGTAGATTGCGCTGAATGCTGGCTTCCAGTTCCTTACGCTTCATGGTGACGCTCCAGCGGAAAAACGGCGAAAAGCGGTCATAGCCGTCTAAATCCTTCTGGTTTATGAATGCCCTGAAGTTTTCTTCGTTGTGAAGGTCGGGGATGTTGCTGGGAAACTGGGGCTTAGCTATCAAATACGGTACTTCCTGCGATGGAAATCTGTTGTTTTTATCGCTCCATACCTCGTGAAAATTGGCGGTATATCCGCAGGACGTTGAGAAGAAGCGGGCGTCTATCACCTGGTCGCCGAAAAAGCCTACCAGCCCGCGGGTTTCATCCACCGCCTGTACGGCTATGGGCTGTTCCGCTATGGAGTTGTACACCTGGCTGGCTGTACTGTCATCGACGTGGGCTCCAAAGGGCGCATAGCCCTCAGATTTGAAGCATCGTATGGCATAGGATCTAGAGGCTATGGCCTGTACCTTCAAGGCCTCCAGACCAAATTTTATGGGCATTTCGCTGGGTACCACGGTGTAGAGGTATTCTTCGAGGCTCAACTCGTTTACCACGATGAGGCCATCGTTATTGTTATCGTCTAAGGCTACCTCCAGAGTCCCACGATAGGGTATGCTGCTTGATTTTTTACGCGAACTTCTGTGGTTATCCAGGATGCTAAGCCTGCCGCCCTCCATAGGGCGTATGTACCACCTGTTGGGGGAGGAGGCCAGCTTTCGGCCGTTTAGATACAGGGCCATGCCCTCGGCATCAGGTTTCAGGGTTATAACCTCGCCCGCCTTGAAGGTATGGGAGACCGGCTGTATCAATGTTTGAGCGGTAAAATCTGCATTGCAGGTGATGCTGATCTGGCTGTGAAGCACGCCATTGTCTTCTTTGTTTTTTATGAGCACGCGTATTCCGTCCCTTGGTATAAGCTGGTCCTGGGTGATAATCGTTCGTCCGATACCATCATTATCGCAAAACAGTGTTGAATCGGTACGGCCCACCAGGCCCGACATTATGCCCTGATATGAGATAGAAGTGTCTTTGATGGAATACACAGGAATATCGCCTGTAGTTGGGATCCTGCCCAGGCGGGCATCTTCGATATAACGGCCCAGGCGGGATGCCGCCAAGACTTTTGAAAGCTTTACGGGTTTGAGGGGATTTATATACACAATCTGATTTTCCACCAGTATTATCTCGGAAGGCGTTAAATTTTGAATCCTATCGGGAGGCAAGGGATTGGTGCACAGGAGGCGGTCCTGGGCTACGTAAAGCAGGACCTCCGTTGAGCGCCCGCTTGACCTGTTTTCCATTACCGGTATTGCGGCTGAAAAATGGATTACGCTGGGCAGGTATTGTATGTACCATTTACCGTTGGTTTGAGCTACCGTAAAGGGAACGCTTATACAGCCCTGTTCCAGACACAGCAAAGCCCTTACTCGATAAACGCCTTTTGCTATGGATTTTGACTCTGCTATTTTAAAATTTTTAAAGGGCGCTTGTTCAAATGCTAGCTTTAAAAAAGGATGGGCTTTGTCTATGTGCCTCTCTAGCAAATTGTAAAGCCTTTTATCGGCAGTCAATAGATAATCAAGGAATTGTTTGACTGCCCTTTCAGGAGGGGATGGATACAGCATAAATACCGCCAACAACACGGTGGCAATGAGAACGATTGATATCAATATATGGGAAAATCGAATCTTCTTCACCGGTGTAACCCCCTGTTTCCCCCTAAACTCTGGCTTTATTTTATCATATGCCGTATGTTCATAGGAAAAATTTTTAAGATTTTTATATGTGGAAATTCCACTGGCTTTCGTGTTACAATAGAGACAGACGGGGGGTTGTATATAGTGAAAAAGGTTTTGTTTGAGCTGGCGCTGTTGATAGGTTATGCTCTTGTAACATTTACAGTATATGCTGATACACCGCCTAAATATTCTGTGCGGGAATGGCATATCTCGGCGGTGGTAAACCCAGATGGTTCGATGAATGTGGAGGAGTACATAACTTACGACGTTCCGCGCAGCCATGAAGGTCCTGTGGTGCGGCATATCGACATTGCTCATTCCTCCAGCATGGAAAATTTAGAGGTCTTTTCGGTGATCCCTACCGATACAGAAGATAGCGACCAACCTGAGCTTGCGCCCTATGAATTTGTGGATGAGCCTGACCAGAATATGAGCAAGGTTTATACCACAAAGCCGGGGGACAGCCCAGAAGAGGTTCAAGAGGTCCTCATGTATCTCCCAGCTGACGGCGGTAAACACACCGTTGTTTTAAAGTATCGGCTCAATGACCTGGTGTCTTTGTATCGCGATACGGCGGTGCTTTACTGGAACCCCGTTATAAAGGGTTATGATTTGGGTGTGCGAAACATGGACATGCGCATTGCTTTGCCTCAAGGAACAAAGCCCGATGGCGTTAAGCCCTTTGTGTACGGGGCTTTAGAAGGCAGCTGCGAAGTTTTGGAGGATGGCGCAGCCGGCATAACGGCAAAAAAGTTGGGTTCAAAGGAGTTTATGGAGGTTACGCTGGTATTTCCAAAGGACGGTGTGGTGCAGGGCAGAAAGCTCATTGACAACGATGGGCTGGGAAGAATTTTGGAAGAGCAGCGCTTGAAGATGGAAGAGATGGAGCTTCTAAGGCATCAAAAAGAGCAGGAGCGAAAGCTGCGATTGGCCGCTATAGCAGGGGCAGTAGCTGGGATTGTCGGTATAGGCGTTTGCGTGTGGGTATGGATGAGAAAGCGTCGCTCAAGGTTGCCCGGCGTTTTTTCAGGGTTGGAACGAGAGGTGCATGCTGATAAACCTGATTTAAGGCACGGAGTTGTACCGAAACAACGGGCTGAAACATTTGAAACACCAACGGCTGAGCAGCAGAAAGAGATGCCCGCCGTCGATTTGCCGGCCGATTATTATACCCCTGCAGAGCTCAGCGTATTGCTGCATGGGAGAAAGATCACGCCAAGGGATATGGTAGCAACGCTGATCGATTTGGCTGTGAGAAGGTATCTGGATGTTGAGGCATCTGGTGATAAATGTTATGTCCTCTCTTTGAGGGATTTTGAGCCCACCAGCTTGAAACCTCATGAGGAGTATCTCTTAAACTGGTTTTTTAAGGATATTGGGGATGGAGAGAAAGTCTCAACGCAGGCAATATTACAGGTTGCGTCTGGTATAGGCTTCAATAACCAGTTTTATAACCGATTTATCATATGGAAGAAGCTGGTTTTGAGACAGGCTGCACGCTGGAGATTTAATAAGAGGGTAACCCCTTTTAAGCTTTACAGGAGGACTCCTTTTGGACAGCAGCACTATAAAGCGTGGATCAAATTTAAAAGAGCTTTAAAGCAATTGAGCAGCCGGGGCGATACCCTTTCGCCTGCAGATTGGGAGAGGTTTTTCGCATACGCTTTCAGCTTGGGGATAGCTCGGCAAATCGTCAAGGGGCTAAAGAAGGCCTATCCTGACGGTCTATCTTGCGATGGCGATTTGGTCGTTTTCGGCAGAGACAATTTTGTTGCGATTGATCACTGGTTTGATTTGACAAAGAGGTTTGACCTTATATGGTACAGGCTATTCAGGTCAATCCGTCAGTCTGCTGTTCAGCCTTTGGGGGTTGGACAAAACAAGAAGAAAAGCGTGTAAAGGTAGAGAAATACGATGCGGAAGATTTGACGGCCCACAGGTTGAATAAGCTGTTGATAGTTTCTATAGAAAACATAAGGTAGATTATGCTAAAATAAAACTTGGCAATAAAAAATATGGGGAGGAATAGGAGATGGGCAAAATCACATTTCCAAAGGACTTTATATGGGGTGCTGCTACTGCTTCTTATCAGATAGAAGGAGCGGTAAACCAGGATGGGCGCGGCGAGTCCATATGGGATAGGTTCAGCCATACGCCCGGCAAGGTGCTGAACGGAGACACCGGCGATGTGGCCTGTGACCACTACAACCGTTATAAGGAAGATGTGCAGCTGATGAAAGAGTTGGGCCTCAAAGGATATAGATTTTCCGTAGCCTGGCCCAGGATTTATCCGCAAGGGAAGGGGCAGGTTAACCAAAAAGGTTTGGACTTTTACAATTCGCTTGTGGATGAGCTTTTAAAGGCTGGTATAGAGCCAATTGTTACCCTGTATCACTGGGATTTACCTCAGGCGCTCCAGGATATTGGCGGTTGGGACAACAGAGATGTAACGGATTACTTCGCTGACTATGCATTCAAGATGTATGACGTCTTGGGGGATCGGGTCAAAAAATGGATTACCCACAATGAGCCGTGGGTGGTGGCTTTTGTAGGCAATGCCTTTGGTGAGCACGCACCCGGATATAAGGATTTTGCGCTTGCCGTTAGGATTACCCATCACTTGCTGTTGTCCCATGCTAAGGCGGTGCAGGCCTATCGCCAGTCGGGGAATGACGATGGTGGGCAGATAGGGATTACCCTGAACTTAACGCCTGTTTACCCTGATTCTGACAGCCCCGAGGATAGCGAAGCGGTGCAGTTCCAGGACGGATTCCAGAATCGATGGTTTTTGGACCCCGTTTTCAAAGGCGCTTATCCCGAGGACATCCTGGAATTTTATCAGGAGAAATATAATGCGCCGGTGATACGTCCAGGTGATATGGAGCTCATTGCAGACAATCACATCGATTTCCTTGGAATAAATTATTACACCAGAGCTGTGGTTAAGAAAGGGCGAGAAAGCGGTTTTGACTCGGTAGAACACGTACATCCCGAAGGTAAATATACTGAGATGGGATGGGAGGTTTACCCCGAGGGATTGTACGACCTGCTCATGAGAATTCACAGGGATTACAACGCTCCCAATATCTATATAACTGAGAATGGCGCTGCCTTCAAGGATGATAAAGTGGTGGATGGCATAGTGGATGACCAGGATAGGTTGGAATATCTGAAGAGCCATTTTGAAGCGGCCTACAGAGCCATACAGGATGGGGTAAATCTCAAGGGCTACTATGTTTGGTCGTTTATGGATAATTTTGAATGGGCTTATGGATACAGCAAACGGTTTGGCATCGTGTATGTGGATTATGAGACGCTGAAGAGAACTCCCAAAAAGAGCGCATTGTGGTACCGCGATGTAATCGCAGACAACGGGTTTTAATCAAAACCCGTTTTCTTTTTTGTTCACAAATAGTTCAAAGTTTATTCATGATTTTACCAAAAATTGTTATTATACTGTATACTGGAAATATGATATGTGGTTTTAATGGATAGTTGTTACATGTTCAATTATGGGATTTGATACATTGAAACAATGTTGCAATTCAAATAATATACGTTAAGCTAAAGGTAACTATGCAATCATTTCTGCTAAGCGTTGCAGAAACACATGTATTCCGAATTGAAGTTGGCCGCAATTTTACGCTTAATTCAAACGTAATTCAAATCCAGTTATATAAATGAGTGGAGGGATGCAAAATGAACAGAAAATGGATAAAAAGAATGATAGCAATAGCTCTAGTGGTTTTATTGCTTGTGGGTGGATATGCAGTTTATCGCAGGTTACAGGCTCCCAGAGCCAATGCCAATGCAAATTATATGGTGGCGAGGGCACAAATTGGCGATATAGAGCTCAATGTTTCTGCAAGCGGAACTGTGGTTGCGGCGGTGTCGCAGGAGGTAGTTCCGCTGGTAAGTGGAGCGGTGGAAAAGCTTGAAGTTAAAGAGGGCGACAGGGTTAAGGAAGGAGATGTGATAGCCGTTATTGATGATGAGAGCCTGCAGCAGGAGATAGAGAAGATTGAAAGCAATCTTAAGCAGCAGAACCTTTCTCTGTCAAAGTTAAAAGCCAGCTTAAGCGATTTCTATATAAAGGCACCTGCAGATGGTCGGATTAAATCGCTCAAAGCAAGGGTGGGCGAAGATGTTGGAATTACTACCAGGACGTACGGTGCTTTGGCTATTATCTCAACTGATGGAAAGATGAAAGTGACTATCAAGCCGCAGGGAAACATCTCTTTGACTGAAGGGGAAAAGGTCTTGGTCAGGTTAGATGATGGTACTGAGGTGGAGGGAACTGTGGTGGATACATCTTTAAGCCAGCCGACGGGTCCCTCAGGCCAGCAGGACAGCCAGGCTGGGCCCAGCACGGGAAGCGTACAGGTTCAGATTAACAGGGACGACCTGCCCATTGGAGCGAAGGTCACCGTTTTAAAGCGCGATGAAAATTCCGGTGAATACGTGGTCATAGGTGAGGGTACGCTGGATGTCAATCAGGGGGTTAGTGTTACCGGTAATAACGGGAAGATAAGCGTTATTTATGTCAAAGAAAACAGCGTGGTTAAGCGTGGCGACAATCTATTTAAACTTGATGATTCTGATGTTAAGGCTAATATAGAGTCGCAGAACCTTGCCATTGAACAGACTCAAAAAGAGCTGGAGAGCAAGAAAAGTCAGCTTGAGGTCAAAAGCCCCATCAATGGCATCATCACTTCTTTGACAGTGAAGGTTGGAGATCAGGTGCAGCAAGGTAAGGCAATTGCTACTATTATAGACCCTACGCAGCTCAATGTAGTGGTTGCGGTGGATGAGCTTGATATACCCAAAGTGAAAATAGGTCAAAAAGCTAAGATTAAGGTAGATGCTTTCCCGGATACGGTTTTTGAAGGAGAGGTTATAAAGATAGCTGACATAGGGCAATCCTCAGGCGGAGGAGTAACAACTTTTGATGTAACCATTTCTATAAAAGACCCCGGTGATGTTAGGATTGGGATGAGTGCAACTGCCGAAATTCAGGTGGAAAGCAAAAAAGGAGTGGTGCTTCTTCCAATAGAAGCTATTCAGGAGAGAAATGGTGAAAAATATGTGATCATAGCACCGAGCTCTTTACAAGACAAGTCCGGGAGTGAAGAGGTAACAGCGGAAAAACAAACATCTGAAGGTGCAACTGCAAGGAACAGGAATCGGGCATGGGGGAGCCTTGTAACAGGAGATGGGAGAGGTACACAATCTGGAAACTTCTTTGGTAGATCCAGTTTTCGTAAGGTAGAGGTTGGCCTTACAAATGAGACTTATGCTGAGATAATAAGCGGGGTTGAAGAAGGAGAAGAAGTGATTATTCCGCTATCCAGTACGGTCAGTACTCCAAACAATTGGCGAGGCATGTTCCCTGGCTTTGGTGGCATGAGGGATGCATTCCCGCAGGGGGGATTTAACAGATCCAGAGTTCCCGCAAACATCCGTCGATGAAGATAGATATGCGGATGGAATCAATGAGAAAGAAGGTGCTTTTGGGTACATGATACGGCTTGAAAACCTAAGCAAAATATACAGGATGGGGGATAACAGGGTTGTGGCCTTAAACAATATATCCTTATCCATCAATAAAGGCGAATTTGTTGCCATTATGGGGCCTTCGGGTTCGGGCAAATCCACCCTTATGAATATAATTGGGTGTCTGGATGTAGCCACGGAAGGAAAGTATTACCTGGATGGACGTGATATAACCTCTTATAATCAGAACCAATTGGCAGAAGTACGCAATAAAAAGTTTGGGTTTGTTTTTCAAGGGTTTAATTTACTGCCTAAGCTGACTGCCCTGGAAAATGTGGAGCTTCCGCTTATATATGCAGGCGTAGGAGCCAAAAAAAGAAAGGAAGAAGCAGTTCGTGTCTTAAAAATGATGGGGCTGGAGGAACGAATACATCATCGCCCTTCAGAGCTTTCAGGAGGACAGCAGCAACGGGTGGCAATTGCGAGAGCGCTTGTTAATCGTCCCTCGGTCATACTGGCAGATGAGCCTACCGGCAATTTGGACAGCAAATCCGGTATGGAAATTCTGCAGATATTTAAGGAGCTTCATTCTCAAGGCAATACCATTATCCTCATTACGCATGATATGAACATAGCTAAGCATGCGAGGCGAATGATCATAATACGCGACGGGCAAATTGTATCTGATGAAGAGGTGGAGATGTAATGAATTTTACACAGGCCATCAAAATGGCTTTTAGCTCGATTTTGTCAAATAAGATGCGTTCGTTTTTGACCATGTTGGGAGTAATTATTGGCGTTACCGCTGTAATTACCCTGATCGCCCTTGGGCAGGGTTCTACCCAGCGTGTATCCAGTCAAATTGAAAGTCTCGGTACCAATTTAATTACCATCAATATCACAGGTGGGAGAAACCGCGGCGTTAGTGAGGAGGATTTGGAACGCATAAAAAGCATGCCTGGCGTCAGCGAAATAGCCCCTGTATTGAGCGGTGGCGTAACGGTAAAGGCGGGCAATAAGAATACCAACTCTTCTCTTGAAGCCACTACGCCTGGTTACCAGCAAGTGAGAAATAGGCATGTTCAGCTTGGTAGGTTTTTGCTTCAAAACGATTTGGATATGCGGTTTAGAGTGGCGGTGGTAGGAGTCGATGTTGCCGATGAGCTGTTTGGGAGAAGAGATATAGTTGGCGAGAAGATTTCAATAAACGGAGTGGAATTTTCAATTGTGGGTATACTGGAAGAAAAGGGGAGTTCCATAGCCGGTTCCGATGACAACAAGGTTATAATACCACTGACTACCGGGCAGAGGCTTCTTAGGAATACGGAAGTCCGGACTTTTTATGTTTCAACGCAGTCACCTGATGTCGTAAACCAGGTGGTTGGAGAGATACAGCGCTTTTTAACCAGGAAGTTCAACGATGAAAACAGCTTCAGGGTGTTTAACCAGACGCAGTTACTCTCTACGATAAATGAGGCAACCGCAACCCTGACCATGATGCTGGGTGGCATTGCGGGGATATCGTTGCTAGTGGGTGGTATTGGCATTATGAACATAATGCTGGTATCTGTGACCGAGCGAACCCGGGAGATTGGAATAAGAAAGGCCATTGGGGCGAAGAGGAGGGATATACTCATCCAGTTTCTCATAGAATCGGCTGTGCTCAGCGGATTGGGCGGTGTACTGGGGATTATGCTGGGCTTTGTGGTGGTAGGTTTTTTGAGCAGGATTTTGAGCATTCCTGCAACAATTTCTACTGGCGTAGTGCTACTGGCGACGGGATTTTCAGTTGCGGTGGGGATTATATTTGGGTTGTATCCGGCCAGCAAAGCGGCCAGCTTAAATCCAATTGATGCACTGCGCTATGAGTGATACAATGATATGGAGATTTAAAAAAAGGGGAATTTGGCCGTTGTTGTTGGCTATAGGCCGTAATGAAGCGGGTCAATTATCATGGAATAATCAAACAAACTGTGAAAGGGTGCTGTTGTGCAATGAGAATGCTTGATATCATATTGAAAAAGCGAGATGGTGAAGAGCTTACCAAGGATGAGATCGATTTCTTTGTTCAGGAATATGTGGCAGGCAGGATGCCGGATTATCAAGCATCTGCGCTGTTGATGGCCATATATTTTCAGGGTATGACCAGCCGTGAAACCGCAGACCTTACCCTGGCCATGGCTTATTCAGGAGAGACGGTGGACCTATCGCCCATACCGGGTATAAAAGTGGATAAGCACAGCACCGGTGGGGTCGGGGATACCACTACGTTGGTAGTTGCACCTCTAGTGGCCGCCTGCGGCGTGCCTGTAGCCAAGATGTCGGGCCGGGGGCTGGGGCATACAGGTGGCACCATAGACAAGCTAGAGTCTATTCCTGGGTTTAATCCCTTTCAATCCATTGAGGATTTTATTCGTATAGTGAAAGAAGTTGGGGTGGCTGTGGTCGGGCAGACTGAGAATCTGGTACCTGCTGATAAGAAGCTATACGCGCTGCGGGATGTGACTGGGACCGTTGAACATAAGTCCCTCATTGCCAGCAGCGTTATGAGCAAAAAGATTGCTGCCGGAGCTGATGCTATAGTGCTGGATGTAAAGGCGGGCAGCGGCGCTTTTATGGAATCGGTAGAAGAGGCTTTTGAACTGGCGCAGGAAATGGTTAGCGTGGGTATTCGCGTGGGACGCAGTACCACCGCTGTTGTCACAGATATGAGCCAACCCCTGGGCATGGCTATAGGCAATGCGTTAGAGGTTAGAGAAGCTATTGAAATATTAAAGGGTGAGAGGACCGGCGC
This sequence comes from Caldicoprobacter faecalis, assembly GCF_900115765.1. Classification (NCBI taxonomy): domain Bacteria; kingdom Bacillati; phylum Bacillota; class Clostridia; order Caldicoprobacterales; family Caldicoprobacteraceae; genus Caldicoprobacter; species Caldicoprobacter faecalis. Next base: position 35,811 of record NZ_FOXR01000020.1, read on the forward strand.
GCTTAAAGAGGTTTCATTGTTGTTGGGAGCTTACATGTTATATACAGCGGGACGCTGTCAAACTGTGAAGCAGGGCCGTGAGATGGTAGAGGAGGCCCTGGATAGCGGCAAGGGCGCGCAAAAGCTTAAGGAGATGATTCGCGCTGAAGGAGGAGATGAGCGTGTGGTGGATAATCCCTCCCTTTTGCCAGTGGCAGAAGAGGTCATCGCCATAAAAGCGCAGCGAGGGGGCTATATAAGTTCGATGGATGCGCGCAGCATAGGCCAGGCTGCTCGATTGCTTGGAGCTGGCAGGAACACTAAAGAAGACAAGATAGACCATAGAGTGGGCATTGTTTTGCACAAACGAGTGGGTGAAAGGGTAGAGAAGGGTGAGACGCTGGCGGAGTTTTATTTGACCAAGGAGGAAAATTTGCAAGAGGCTATTGATACATTCAGCAGAGGGGTAATTATCGATGAGCAGCCCCCTCAGACCAAGCCGTTGGTGTACGGCGTGGTAACACGCGAGGGCGTTGAGAGGTGGTGATGTTGCCAAACGCGGCGATAAAAACTTTTTAGGCGCAATTGATGTTCAAAAGGGAAATCCCTGTGCTGTGTAGAAAGTAATTGTAAGAGCAATTAATAAAGGAAGTAGTTTGTGTTGCATTTGTAGCGCTAAAGTAAGAAACAGTTTGATGGTTCAATTCGAGTATAAACGAATGCAACCTTTGAAGTTTTAAGGTAAAATTTGGATTATATTTTAGCGTATGGGAGGTGTAATTGTATGTTAAAAACCGCTGACCTGCCCGAAGTGATGAAAGCGGCGGTTTTGAGAAAACCTTTTGAAATTGTGATTGAAGACAGGCCTGTTCCAGACATAGGTCCCGATGAGGTGCTTATAAAGGTTATGGTGGTGGGCGTATGTGGTTCGGATGTGCACTATTATGAAACCGGCAGAATCGGCAGGTATGTGGTTGAGAAGCCAATAATACTGGGGCACGAGTGCGCCGGCATTGTTGCGGCGGTAGGGGACAACGTTACTCGCTTAAAAGTGGGTGACAGGGTAGCAGTTGAGCCAGGTGTCACCTGTGGAACCTGTGAATATTGTAAGCAAGGACGATATAATCTATGTCCTGATGTTGAATTCCTGGCTACACCGCCTTTTGATGGGGCGTTTGTTCAGTATTTCAAGCACAGACAGGATTTTGTGTTCCCTATCCCAGATCACCTGACATTTGAGGAAGCTGCTATGATTGAGCCTCTTTCAGTCGGGATACATGCTGCCACCAGAGCCAACATAAAACCTGGGGCAAAGGTTGTGGTTTTTGGATTGGGACCGGTGGGCTTGATGGCCGTGGTTGCGGCAAGGGCTTTTGGTGCCAACAATATTATAGCCGTAGACCTGGAGGAGATAAGGCTGGAAGCCGCCAAAAAGCTGGGAGCAACCCTGGTAATAAATGCTAGAGAACATGATACGCTCAAGGAGATTTTGGATTTCACAGGCGGGCGGGGAGTTGATGTGGCCATAGAGGCTGCGGGGCATCCAAAGACGCTTCAGGATGCGATGGCTTGCTTGTGTCGCGGGGGAAAACTGTTGGTTGTAGGGTTGCCCGTGCAGGACAGCATCCCAATTAATGTTCCCGAGATTGTCGATAAGGAAGTAGCCATATACGGGGTATTTAGGTATGCCAACACATATCCCAAAGGAGTCGAGATATTGTCCTCGGGTATAGCCGATGTCAAATCGTTGATCACCGGAAAGTTTACTTTGGAGCAGACCGCTCAAGCCCTCGAGGAGGCGCGGGTGAATAAAGCAAAGCATATAAAGATAATGGTTTACCCCAACGGCATATAAATGTACAAATGGGGAGTTAAATGGCCTGGGCAACTTTAATGAGGGTATGTAGAATTTATAAGAGGACCTTGTATAAGGAGATTTTAGCTTTTAATAAGATAGTGGGAAAGCGAAAAAATGGCAATCTTCTCCGGTTTGATGGGAAAGATGAAATAAAATGGAAAGCACAAAATGGTATAAGTCAAAGTATGATTTTGCTGTAAATTTAATCTGTAGAATGTTCGTTGAAATCAGTGATGCTTATTGTATGCAGTTTTTCTTATAATTTTTGCTTCAAGATTGTGGATTTCGTTTTGACCAGCAAAATAGACCTTTTTACACTAAAATCAAGGTATACAAATAAAAAGAAGGTGTCGCCATGAAAGAAGATGGCTTGATAGTGGTATTTGATGTAGGTACAACGGGGGTAAAGTGTGCTGCCTTTGAGCCGGATGGGGAGAGAGCCTGTGCACATACTGTCAATTACGATACCGTTTATCCCAAGCCGGGATGGGCCGAGCAAAACCCGGAGGATTACTGGAGGGGTATAATTAGGGGGACCAGGGCTTTGCTGGAGAAAGGGAGTATCTGCCCCTCTAAGATTTCGGTTATTGGCCTGAGCGGGCATATGAATGGATGCATTCCTGTGGATGCAAGTGGCAATGTCTTACATCCAAATATAATCCATTCGGATTGTAGGAGCCAGGCAGAGGCTTCTTATCTTAAGCGAGTATTTGATGAATGGTATTTTTACAGCATTACTGGTAACAGAATAGATCCTCATTACACCTTTACCAAGATACTATGGTTAAAGAAAAATTACCCACAAATATATGAGCAGACAGCGTATTTTTTGAATTCTAAGGACTATGTGGGATTTAAGCTGACCGGTAATTTGGGGTTTACCGATTTTTCTGATGCCTCGTTGACCTGTATGCTGAACATCAACGAAGGAAAGTGGGCAGAAGATGTTTTGAGTGAAGCAGGTGTAGATGTACATAAGCTACCTGAGCTGGTGCCTTCCTTTCACGTCCTGGGGGGCCTATCGAGGCAGGCGGCAGATATCCTGGGTTTGAGGTCTGGAACGCCAGTGGTAGTGGGCGGAGGGGACGGCGCATGCGCCACCAAAGGAGCCGGCGTGGTTAAAAAGGGGCAGGCCTATAATTACATTGGAAGTAGCGCCTGGATATCAACCATAAACGACCGACCTGTATTGGACAAAGGCGCTAGGATATTTCATTTTTATGACCTGGATGGAACAAATTATAATGTCACTGGGACGGTGCAGTGCGCCACCATTGCCTATGATTGGGCTATTGAGAATATAGGCGGTTATGAACTGGAAAAAGTCGAGGCGAGGGATAGGGTATTTGATATTATTGAGGATTTGGCGCGGCAGGCGCCCGTCGGTTCAAACGGGGTGTTTTTCGTACCCTACATGATGGGCGAGAGGACGCCGCACTGGGATGAAAATACCAGGGGTGGGTTTGTAGGTCTTACGCTGTATCATGGGAAGAGCCATCTCTTCCGCTCGGTCTATGAAGGCGTTGCTTTTGCTCTTAAGAATGTTCTGGATGTCTTTGAGGAAAACGGTTTAAAAGTGGAGGTGCTGACGCTGCTTGGAGGGGGAGCCAAGAGCAGGCTGTGGAACGAGATCATGTGCAACGTATACGGCAGGCCTATAAGGGTGCACAGCTTCCCGGGTGAAGCCACTTCTCTGGGTGCTGCCATTGCAGCGGGGGTGGGTGTTGGCATCTTTGAGAGCTTTGAGGATGCTGCCAGCATTATCAGATATCAGCGCTCGTGCCAACCGGTCCCAAGCGAGGTGCAGGCCTATCAAAGCTACTACCGGATCTATAACATGATGTACAGGCAGCTAAAACCCATATATGATGAAATAGCAACGTTGGTCGAGGATTTATAGGGAGAGATTCATTGTAAAGAGGACATTTTAATGGTTATTCATATGGGTATAGAAAAAGGCGTTTCTATATTGGGTAGGGGTAATATTCTCCATTTTTTTAAACAGTTTCATGAAATACTTTTCGTCAGTGAATCCAAGTTTATAGGCAATTTCCTTAATGCTGTTATCTGAACATAATAACATCTTCTTAGCTTTAGTAATTTTTAAGCTATTAATGTATTTAATTAAGCTTATACCTATCTTCTGTTTGAACATTCTTGAAAGATAATCAGGGTTATAATTAAACTCCCGTGCTATATCACAAACAGAAATGTTGTTTTCTATATTAATGCGAATCCATTCGAGCATTTTAATAAATTTACCATTGGTTTCATCGTCTTTTAACTTTTGAATATGGTCAGATATTGTCTGTTGAGTTAGTTCCATCATGATCAGAGTAAGTAAATAGCTTGCACCATAAGATGTATAATAGTCAGAATAGGCTACATGAAGTAACTGGTTAAAAAGAATGTTAATCCTATCAGTATTTGTATATGACGAATATATAGGAACCATAACATAATTACAATCATTGTGTATGGATGCTTCGATTTTAGGCACAAATAGTTCTTTTGTAAAAGTGGATTCATCAACAATGCTTGAATTTTTGCAGTAGAAGTGGCACCAGTAGTAAGACACACTTTCTTTGGAAATTTCGTATCCGAAATGTGTGGTGTATGGAAGTAAAATTAATACATTCCCTGGTTTTACTTCATATTTTTCTTTATCTTGTTGGATATAGGCGGTACCTTGCAAGCCAACGATTAGGACAAAGCTATCAATGTTTCTCTTACTATGACTCCAGTTAATAGGTGATACAAAATGTCCACTAGAGACATGTGTCAAAGGTTTATCTATAGGTATTTTTAAAAATTTCATTTGATTTTCACCCCGTTTCATAGAGGTGTGGTTATTTTTCTGTACTGCTGGTAGTATAACTATTATATACCAATTAGGGACACAATACAATTATGAATATTAATATTCGTAACTTCGGTAAATATTATCGAAATCTAATGCTATTGTAAAATTAATGCAAAAGTTTTGCATTAATTTTATTGTACACATATTTTGTCAGTTTTGCCCACCTATTATGTTGTTTAGTTCATTGCCAGGAATATATTGAAGATGTTAAAAAATGAGTAGAAAGATTTTTAAGTATATATTGTTAATGCTACGTTTTTCTACTTAGAGAGGGGGTACATATATCATGAGTAATAAACAAATGTGCATTATTTTTGGAAACGGCTTTGATGTCAAAGTTAAAAACGGTGCTATTGTAAGTCTCAAATATTATAATGATTTATACAATACTGAGTATATCTGGGAAGGAAAACGGTTTGGTGATATATTTGTTACTTTTAGAAAGATAGAAAGTGATTGGATTAAGGTAAATACTTCTGAGCTTGCTAAAAGTGGACAGATAGATTGTGAATTTTATGAGACTGATATGTGGTATTCAGCCAGTTATATTGTAGGAAATGGGCGTTCGAAAGACATTACTATCAATGTCGATTACTTATTATGCGATAAAGCTTTACTGTATACAATTAAAATTTTGAATAATAGTATTCAACCGGTAGAAATAGGTGATCTTGCGATACCATTTCCGATGAATTCATCATTTGCTTGGGGGAAGAATCCAACAGAATGTGTTATTCGTCATAGTTTTGTGTCAGGACATAATTCTTATATGTTTTGGACACGGTGCAACGGTGTGGGACCATATCTTGTGATGACCCCCGTAGGCAATACAAAACTTGAATATTTTGATATGTACATTGATGATATTTCTGGAAAGCGTCCACAATATCGTGCGTATATTCATTCTGCTTTCCAAGGTCAAATTGCCAAACAAAAAGGTTGTAAATGGCGTCAACCCAATACCAGCATTATTTTAGCTCCAAATGGTTTGCAAGGAGATTCAGTGTCGTATACATTTAAATTTCAATGGGCTCCGGACTATGAAGGTGTACGTAAAATTATTGTAAAAGAAGGACTAATTGATATTCAGGTAATTCCCGGAATGACAGTACCCGAGAATCTTTATGCAATGTTTTACCTTAAGACAAAATTGCCAATTCATTCAGTAGATCCGGAATTTCCTTTTATGACACAGTTGGAATATTTGGGAGAAAAAGAGCAAAATTTATATCTATATAAAGTTAAGTTTTCCAAACTTGGTGAAAATTTAATTACAGTAAGATACGGAGACAATAAATGGATGATACTTGAATTCTTTGTAACTGAGCCTATCGAAACTTTGATTGAAAAGAGAGCTGCGTTTATTACCAAGTGTCAGCATCGTGATCCCCAGAAATGGTAGATCAAGTCCAAATTTTTGTGTAAAATTCCCTCTGGCTAGAATCAGGTTAAATTATCACCACTAATCTTTAAATTTTACTGCTTCCGGCTTCTTTTAGGTCAAGGATTCGCTATCGCCGGGCTGCGCCCGTCCTTGACCTAAAAGAGCCTCCAGCAGTTTTAT